>CAMWVK010000329.1 GCA_947177675.1 uncultured Mucispirillum sp. | reverse complement strand
ACTTAAAAAAACTTTTGCAAATATTTATAATTTAGTTTATTTTATATAATCAATTTGGAGTGATGTATGCAGAATAAAGAATTAGATAAAAATAGAGAATATTTTAAAACATTTCTTGCTACACAAAAACTTAGACTTACAAACCAAAGACAGATTATATTTGATGAATTTATGAAGTATGATTCTCACATTGATATTGATAAGCTCTATGCTATTACAAAAGAAATAGACCCTAATATAGGACTTGCTACAATTTATCGCACTATTAAACTGCTTATAGAAGCTGGTATAGTTAATGAAGTGCATTTTGGTGATGGTAAAAGCTACTATGAAGCTATTATGGGTAAAACTCATCATGACCATTTAATATGTGTAGTTTGTGGTAAAAATATAGAATTTAATGACCCTGACTTAGAAGAACTGCAGGAGCAGATTGCATCAAAATATAAATTTAAGCTTACAAACCACTATATGAATTTATTTGGTGTATGCGAAAAATGCCGTTCTCTTGGTAAAGGTTAACATGGAGAAAAAGATATGAAAAAAATTATAACACTTATTTTATTTACTATTATGATGACAGCAGGTGTTTTTACAGCACAGGCTCAAACAAAAACTACAAAAGTTTTAATTGATACATCTATGGGGCAGATTGAAGCAGAATTATATGCTGATAAAGCACCTATTACTGTTACCAACTTTTTAGAATATGTAAACAGTAAGTTTTATGACGGCTTAGTATTTCACCGTGTAATTCCAGGTTTTATGATACAGGGTGGCGGCATGACTTCTGATATGAAAGAAAAAGAAACTAGAAACCCTATTAAAATAGAAAGTGATAACGGTTTAAAAAATACACGAGGCACACTTGCTATGGCAAGAACTCAAGTGCCAGATTCTGCTACAAGCCAGTTTTTTATTAACTTAGTTGATAATCCATTTCTTGATTTTAAAGCAAAAACTACTGCTGGTTATGGTTATGCAGTATTTGGTAAAGTTACAAAAGGAATGGATGTAGTTGATAAAATAGCTAAAGTTCAAACAGGCTCTAAAGGGTTTCATCAAGATGTTCCACTTACTCCTGTAACAATAAAAAGCATAAGGGTTGTTAAATAATGGAAGAAAATAAAACAAACAAAAAAACTGCTGCTAAAAACAGCACTGCAAAAAAAACTAATACTAAAAAAACAACAGCTAAAAAAACTACTGCTAAATCAGCACATAAAGAACAAAATAATAAAAATATTAATCTGATTATGAAAACAAATATAGGTGAAATAAAACTTGAATTATACCCTGATAAAGCACCTGTTACTGTTGAAAATTTTGTATCTTATGTAAAAGATAATTTTTTTAATGGCTTAATTTTTCACAGAGTTATCAATGGCTTTATGATACAAGGTGGTGGATTTGATGAAAATATGCAGCAAAAAGAAACTAATACACCTATAAAAATAGAAAGTGATAACGGGCTAAAAAATGACAGAGGAACTATTGCTATGGCTAGAACAAATGACCCAAATTCAGCCACAAGCCAGTTTTTTATTAACCTTGTAGATAATAACTTTTTAAACTTTCGCTCACCTGATGTTACAGGTTATGGTTATGCAGTTTTTGGCAAAGTAACTGATGGTATGGATGTAGTGGATAAAATAGCAACAGTTCCTACAGGCTCTTTTGGATATATGCAGGATGTTCCTAAATATTTGATACAAATAGAAAGTGTAGAAATAATATAAAGGCATAAAAATGATAAGCAGCAATTATAATGAAAATGAAACTAAAATCAAATCTCATTTAAAACCATTGCCTGACGGCTCATATGAAATATATAAAAATGAGATAAAATCATTTTATTATGTATTAATTGCTTTTATTTTTGCTATTATAAGCATATATTTCCTAAAAAGTGGATATAGAGTTATTGGCAACATTTTTCTAGCAGGTTTTACAGGTGTTGCATTAATAGCCTTAAAGATGGTGCTTTTTAAAAAAACAATTCTTACAATTAATGATAAATTTATATTTATTACTCCATTAGTAGGTGCACCAGAACAAGTTTTATGGGCTGATATTACAGGATTTAATGAAATCAGAGAAAAAAGAAGCCATTATATTGCTGTCATGATAAATGACCCAGAAAGTGTGCTGGAAATACAAACTAATAAGCTTGTGTATAAAGTTATGCATCATAATATTAAGCTTTATGGAACACCATATATTATTCAAACAGATACACTTAGTGCTCACAGGCGTGAAATATTAGACCTGCTTCATAAATTTCAAAATGAATATTTAGAAAAAGGAGTGCTTTAAGTGGAAGCAAATAAGCAACCTAACATTGTTATATACCCTTCTGCTTTAAGAGCTTTTTCCTATATAGTTTTTGGATTAATTTTGATAATAACTGGAATATCTTTTACTTCCACAGACAAACAGCTTATTTATATAATTATACCATTTGTTTTAGGTGCTTATGCTGCACTATATGGAATTATAAAT
>CAMWVK010000328.1 GCA_947177675.1 uncultured Mucispirillum sp. | reverse complement strand
TGATGAGTTAGTGCGTATACAGCAACAGTCTTTGGGTAGTGATGAAGGAACTTTTAAAAAATTACTTCCAAGCATATATATTGTGGCAGCAAAAGCATCTTATGCTGTTAGTATAAAAACATTAACACAGTAATTTGGAAATTTTATAGAAAAAAATGTTAAAAGTATAAATATAAAAGAAGATTTAGATAACTGTATTATGTTATTTGAAGCTGTTCTTGGATATTTAAAATTTTTTGATAATAAAAATAATTAGGAGATAGATATGTTTTTTGAAATTACAGAATATAAAATAATTTTAGAAGTGATAAGCGGGCTGTATATTGGTGGTGGAGATTCTAGAATACGCATAGGTGGTGTAGATAATGAATTTATTAAACATCCAGATACAAGACAGCCCTATATTCCCGGCAGCAGTTTGAAAGGCAAGGTGCGTAGTTTACTGGAATATGAAGCGGGAATATTACCTTTGAGGTGCAATGATAAAGGACCAAACGGTTCTCCATTGTCACTTGCTGATTATAAAAACAGTGATGGTAAACAAAAAGAAGAAGTAAAAAAAGTTTTAATGTTATTTGGTATCGCAGGTAATGATTTTAGTCCTGAAATAGGAATAACAAGGCTCGCATTTTCTGATTTGGCATTAACTAAAGATTATGAACAGAGTTTTAAACAGGATCAATCTTCTGTTTTTGAAGTAAAAGCAGAAACAGCCATTGATAGAACAACCGGCACTGCTAAAAGAGGCTCACTTAGGTTTACTGAAAGAGTTGGTGAGGGTGTAACTTTCACAGGCACTATTTCTATGAAAAAATTTGCAGATGATGAAAAATATGATTTAGAAAATATTTTATTTAAGGGTCTCAAACTTTTAATGAAGGATACTCTTGGTGGTGCGGGAAGTCGTGGTTATGGCAGGGTAGAAATATCTTTTAGTGATAAAGTTATAAATGAAAGATTTAATAATTTTAAATTGAGTTAAATATGGAATATTTGCGACTAAAAATCAAACCGACATCTCCATTTGCAACAGAGCCTGCATCTGATACATTATTTGGGCAGATATGTTATACTTTATCACTAATAAATGAAGATATTAATACTATGCTTGCAGATTATGAAAAAGACCCATTTTTAGTGGTATCTGATTTATTCCCATTGGGGTATGCATTAAAACCTGCAAAACCTGAAAAACCAGCAGACACTTTAAACATAGAAAATCTTGCAAACCGTAAAAAAGATAAAAACAAAAATAGAATATTGCTTGATAGTGTTATCACATCAGGAAAAATATTAGATGAACATATTTCTGCACCAGTATGGAAAATCATATCAAATGATACAACTCATGTAAATATTAACAGACTTACAGGAACAACAAGTAAGGAAGACTATGCCCCATATAACCTTATTGATTATCATTATAGTTCATCAAAAAAAGATGATATATTTACTTTTGATTTATATTTATATGTAAAAGAAAGCTATAAGTCTGCAGTTTTAAAATCAATAGAATTGATTGGTAAAACAGGTTATGGTAAAAAAACAACTATTGGTAAAGGTCGTTTTATGGTAGACAATTTGCAGGATATTGAAACTGTCAGTATTGATTCTGCAGATAAAAATAGTTTATTTACTCTTGGTCGCTGCTGTATTTCTGATTTAGGAAATAAAGCTGATACAGTTTATTATACCCCTAGTACAAGGTTTGGTAAGCATGGAGTTACTACTGCTGATGGAATTCCCTTTAAAAGTCCATATGTTGCAGCAGAGCAGGGAATGGTTTTATTAGACATTAAGGATAAATCAATATTTAACAAGCCATTTATAGGTAAAGCAATTACTGGTATATCTCATAGAAATAATACTGTATCTCAAGGATATAGTTTATATATTCCATTTACAATATAGGAGATAACATGGATAAAGAAGATATTAAAATCTATAATTATAAGCTTAATTTTTATACAGTATCGCCTTTACATATAGGCACTGGTGATGATATAGAGCCTTTTTCTTATGTAATAAAAAATGGGCATTTATATTATTATGATTTAACAAAATTGCTTTTAATGATAAATGATAACCAAAGAAAAGAGTTATTAAAAAGAATATCTAATCCTGGTTCTGCAGCAATAATGCCAGTAAGAAAATATTTGTATGAACTATTTGACCCAGAAATATATAAAGAGACTTTATTATATGATTATGAAATGAAGCATAAAAATGTTATTAAATATTATGATGATAGATTTACAGAGAAAAAGAAAGATAAAATTAGTAGTTTAGCAATAAGCACTATTTATAGAAACCATTTTCATAATGCCATTATTCCAGGATCTTCAATTAAAGGAATGGTGAGAAGTGCATTTATAAAATTGTATGGATTAGAAAATATAGAAAAAAAGCTACAGATTAAGGAAGACCCATTTAAATTTGTAAAAATCTATGATGGGATAAGAGAAAAGACAACAAGTGTAAATATTGCATTTATTCACCATATTTTAAA
>CAMWVK010000327.1 GCA_947177675.1 uncultured Mucispirillum sp. | reverse complement strand
CATGCTAATGTTATTGCTATGTTATTATATGATAAAGCCCAGAATAAATTTTCTTTAATAATTCTTAAAGTTTTTCTACATACTTTATGAGATTTTTCTATAATTGATAAGTTGTTACGAAGCAAAACTGCAGAAGCACTTTCTATAGAAATATCTGTAGAATTTCTCATAGATATACCCACACTTGCAGCAGTTAATGCAATAGCATCATTTATTCCATCACCTATCATTACTGTTTTTTTCGTATCTTTTGCATTTTGAAGAATACTTCCCTTATCAAAAGGAGAAACATTTGCAAAAATATTTGCTTTTATTCCTGCATTTGAAAGTATAATATTTGCAGCTTTTTCGCTATCACCAGTTATAATTGAAACATTATTGCCTTCTTTTTGAAGTAATGATAAAGTTGCTGCAGCTTCGTCCCGTATAACATCAGAAATAGAAAACACACCAACTAAAATATGGTCTAATGCAGCACAAACTATTGTACAGCCTTTTTCTATTGATTTTTCAATATATTCTTCATAATTTTTTGTAAAATTTACACTATTTTCAAGTAGAAATTTTTTAGAGCCTATAATAACATTTGTATTTTTTATTTCTGCTATCATACCCTTCCCTGCTGTTTCTTCAAATTTTTCATATTCATATAAATCTTCATTTATTACAGCAATTGCTTTTGATGCAGGATGTTTTGAATAAAACGCAGCAGATGTTATTAAATTTAATACTGAGCTGCAGGAAAAAGACAGTTTGTAATCAGTAACCGTCATATTTCCTGTTGTAATTGTGCCTGTTTTATCAAAATAAAAATCATTTACATAAGCATATCTTTCTATTGCTTCACCATTTTTAAATATTACACCAGTTTCAGATAATTTATTAGTTGCCGAAATAACTGCCAGTGGTGTTGCAAGCCCCATAGCACAAGGGCATGCGATAACTAAAACAGATACTGCACGCATTATGGCAAGCTCTGCTCCAACTGATGCTAAAAAATACCAGTAAATAAATGATAAAAAAGCCACTATTAATACAAAAGGCACAAATTTACCAATAAAATTATCTGCCACATCTTGAATTGGTGCTTTTGAACTTTGTGCATCGTCAACTGAAGCTGCAATTTTTGATAAAAAGCTGTCCACTCCAACATTTTCAGCCATAACAACACTTGTTCCATTAATAAGTTTTGTTCCTGCATATACCTGACTGCCTTCTTTTTTATTAACAGGCATAGGCTCACCAGTTAACATTGATTCATCTATTTCACAAACGCCTTCAATAATTCTACCATCCGCAGCAACATTACTTCCTGTAGAAATTTCAAATAAATCACCTTTTAAAAGCTGGTCTATTGGAATAGTAATATATGATTTTCCTCCATTTTGCTTATATATAATCTTTCTAACATTTTTTGGTTTTAAAGATAAAAGTTTTGCAACAGCATTACCTCCCTTTTGTTTTGCACCAGCTTCTATAAACCTGCCAAGCAAAATTAATGTTATAATCATAACTGATGTATCAAAATATGTTTCATAACCTAAAAAGATTGCAGCAACACTGTACAAATATGCAGTGCCTGCCCCTATTGCAACAAGAGTATCCATTGTAAAATGAAAATGTTTTAGTGCAGAAAAGCTTTTCTGAAAAAAAGGATATGCTGAATATATTAATACTGGTGTAGCTAAAACCCATGATAAAAGCTTAAATAAAAAATACAAGTTTTCATCCATTCCTTTAAAATAACCTGTATAGTTTGCTATAGAATACATCATTACCTGCATTGTAAAAAATGCAGATACTCCAAATCTGTAAAAATAATCTTTTCTTTCTTTATCATGTATTGTTTCTATATTTGTAGATGGGAGTGGACAGTAACCAATCCTTGTAATTTTCTGCAGCACTTCTTTTACTGAAATATCTTTTGGATTAAATACAATTTTTGCTTTATGGTTTGCGTAATTTATGCGGAAAGATTTTATTCTTTCATCTTTTAATGCTGATGTTTCTATAAGCCATATACATGCTGCACAGCGGATACCTGTTATAACTATTGATAAAGAATAATCGCCATTATTAAGTATTTCCAGCGATGATTCAAAATATTCTTCATCTGCTTCCACCTGTTCAACTGGTGCAGCATCTTCCCAGTCTGTTCTTTTTGTATAAAATGAACCAAACCCTTCATCATTAATTAAATGATAAACAGAACGGCAGCCCTCACAGCAAAAATATTTATCATTTTCTTTTTCATATATTCCCGATTTATGATTAACTTCTGATGAACAGTGAGCACATATATATTTATTTGTCTGTTCTATATCTTTTAATGCCACTATTTACCTGCCTGTTCTTATTAATTTTAAACATAAATAAAATATCAGCTGTCATATTACAAAGATGACAATAACATCTATTATAGACTGCATATATCTTAAATTTATAATATTTCTAATATTTATTTAAATGATATTTTTAAGGTTAAAAACAATATATGTTTATTAAAGTATATATTCTCTAATAT
>CAMWVK010000326.1 GCA_947177675.1 uncultured Mucispirillum sp. | reverse complement strand
AAAAAATCCCTGTTTTAAAAACAGGGATTAATTTATTTAAGCGTTTTCTTCTGGTTTATCTTGTTTTTCTGGTTTTGGTAAAAGAGCTTTCCTTGAAAGCTCCATTCTGCCGTTTCTATCTTTGCCCATATACATAACATCTACTTTATCGCCTACTTTTAAGTAGTCTGCAATAGATGGTATTCTTTCATGAGCATATTGAGATACATGCAGTAAACCTTCAAGTCCCGGAAGTATTTCTACAAATGCACCATATTCCATAACTTTTTTAACTGTTGCAGTATAAGTTTTACCAACAACAGCTTCTGCAATAGTTGCTTCAATCATATTAACAGCAGTATCAATAACTGCCTGATTTTTGCCAAATATATTAACAATACCGCCATCTAATATATCAATGCTTGCTCCTGTCGCTTCCACAATAGCTTTAATATTTTTGCCTTGCGGACCAATTAAAGCACCTGTTTTATCAGGGTTAATGTTCATTGTAAATACTCGTGGAGCATTAGGATTTAAATCTTTTCTAGGCTCTGGAAGAACTTCTTTATATTTATTTAATATGAAGAGCCTGCCATCTTTTGCCTGAGCTAAAGCTTTTGTTAAAATCTCTTTAGATAAGCCTTTAATTTTAATATCCATTTGCAGAGCAGTAATACCAGTTTCTGTGCCTGCTACTTTAAAATCCATATCACCAAGATGGTCTTCAAGACCCATAATATCCGTTAAGATAACATAGTCCCCATCATCTTCCATTACTAAACCCATAGCAACCCCTGCAACTGGTGCAGTAATTTGTAAACCTGCATCCATCATAGATAATGCACCGCCGCAAACTGTTGCCATAGATGATGAACCATTTGATTCTAATATTTCAGAAACAACCCTTACAGTATAAGGAAAACTGCTGTCATTAGGAACAACTGCTGATAAAGCACGCTCAGCTAATGCACCATGACCAATTTCACGCCTGCCCGGAGCACCAATTCTGCCAACTTCACCAACAGAAAATGGTGGGAAGTTATATTGCAGCATGAAAGATTTATTACTTATGCCTTCAATACTTTCAAGTGTCTGGCTGTCATTTTTAGAGCCAAGAGTGGCTGTAACTAATGCCTGAGTTTCACCTCTTGTAAAAAGAGCTGAACCATGAGCCATAGGAAGCACACCTACTTCAATATCAATAGGACGGATTTCATCAAGTGCCCTGCCATCTGCCCTTTTATGAGTTTTAACAAGTAAGTTTCTAAATACTATTTTTTCAACTTCTTTTGCAATATCTTTATAAATTCCTTTGTTTGCTTCAAACTCGTCTTCACCGCGAGTTTCTAAAACATAGGCCAAATATTCTTCTTTAACCTTGTCAATAGCTTCATAGGATTCAAGTTTGCCTTTTACTGCAAAAGCATCTTTAAAAGCTGTGCCAAATTTATCATAGGCTTCTTGAACTAAATCTTTTGGCAATGAGAAATCAGTATATTCCATTTGTGGTTTGCCAATTTCTGCAGCCATTCTTTCCTGAACTTCGACAAGTTTTTTTATCTGCTCATGACCATATTCAAGAGCTTCAATAACTTCTTCTTCAGTTACGCCGTTCATGCCGGCTTCTACCATTGCTATAGCGTCTTTCGTTCCTGCAACTACTATATTCATAGAAAGTTTTTCGTGCAGTTTAACTGGTGGGTTTACTATTAATTTCCCATTCAGCTTACCAATACGAACTCCGCCAACTGCCATACTAAAAGGTATGTCGGAAATCATTAATGCAGCACTAGCAGCATTTAAAGCCAGAATATCAGGCAGACCAGTGCCATCAGCCGACAAAACTGTAGCCACCACCTGAGTCTCATTGCGAAAACCGTCATCAAATAATGGGCGTAAAGGACGGTCAATTAAGCGAGAGATAAGAGTTTCCCTGTCGCTTGGTTTAGTTTCTCTTTTAACATATCCACCCGGAATTTTCCCAACAGAATACATTTTTTCAATATAATTGACAGTAAGTGGGAAAAAATCTTGATAAGCTTCAGGAGCTTTACCTGCAACAGCAGTAACTAACACTACTGTGCCACCTTGTTTTATCCAAATACTTCCATTAGCCTGTTTTGCTTTCCAACCTGTTTCAAAAATAATAGGTTCAGCACAACCTGGCAAGCTTATTTCATAGGAATGAATATTTTTTTCCATTTAATCACTTCCTTATGCCTAATGACTCAATTAATGCACGGTAACGAGGAAAACTTTTCTTTTTAAGATAATCTAAAAGTTTGCGTCTTTTACCAACAAGCATAAGCAAACCACGGCGTGAATGGTGATCTTTAGGATGAGTTTGAAAATGCTCATTTAAATATTCAATGCGTGCAGTAAGTAATGCAACCTGCACTTCTGGAGAACCTGTATCTCCTTCATGTTGTTTGTAACTGTCAATAACTGACTGTTTTTTTTCTTTATCTATTGCCATTTGGCACCTCCAAAACTCAGATATATAGCATAGTTATACTTATATTACAAGCATTATTATAAAAAATAAATA
>CAMWVK010000325.1 GCA_947177675.1 uncultured Mucispirillum sp. | reverse complement strand
TTAAATTTACTCAGCCAAATATGATAGCCCTTATTGCCATGAGCTCTGTATCACTTGTGGATGGCTATTTTGTAAGCAGCTTTGTAAGCAGTGTGGCTCTTGCCGCTGTAAATATTATTATTCCATTAATTACAGTAGTCTTTGGTATATCTATTATGCTTACTATTGGTGCAGCTGTGCTTATTGGCACATATCTTGGAGAAGGCAGGATAGATAAAGCATCAGCTGTTTTTACAAAAGTAATGATAACAATAACCGTAATGTCATTATTTTTTACTGTGGTATGTTTCATATCTAGTGAAGAAGTATCAAGGCTTTTAGGAGCTAATGATGAAATTATGGTATATGCTGTGCCATATCTTGAAATGGTCTCTATTTTCTTTTTATTTCAGGCTTTAGAATATTCTTTATCTGTAATAATAAGAACTGACGGCAATCCATATCTTGCTGGAGCGGCTGTTCTTTTTGGTGCAGTATTAAACTTTGTACTTGACTACATTTTTATAGTCCAAATGAATATAGGTATATCTGGAGCAGCTCTTGGCACAGGGCTTTCATTTATGGCATCTACATTTTTAATATTATTTCACTTTTTCTTAAAAAAAGGCAGGCTTTATTTAACAAATAAAATAGGAAAATGGAAAGAAATAATATATGCATCATATAATGGTTCATCTGAGCTTTTAAGTGAAGCATCAGTTGCTGTTACAGCTTATTTATTTAATAATATAATGGTGCAAAGCCTTGGCACTTATGGTGTAGAGGCATTTACTGTTATAAACTATGCTTTATGGGCAACAAATATGCTTTGCTATGCAGTAGGAGATTCCCTTGTGCCATTAATCTCTATTAACCATGGTGCATTAAAATATACAAGAATACAAAAAATATTGTATCTTTCACGAATTTCTGTAATATTTATTGGTGCATTTGTATTTGCACTATTTACATTTATCCCAGAAAAAATAATAGCAGTACTTTTAAACCCTGTTACAGATAAAGATGCTTTTGATATTGCACTTGTTTTTGCAGACTATGTAAAATATGCCTTTTTATTTATAGGCTTAAATATAGTATTCAGCTCATCTTTTACAGCTTTTCAAAAACCACTGCATTCTGTTGCAGTAGCAATATCCAGAGGACTTATTCTGCCAGTTGCATTTATATTTATTATGCCTTTAATGTTTCAAGAAACAGGTATATATACAGCAGTGCCATTAGCTGAAACTGTAACACTTATATTAGGTTATATTTTATGGAAAAATACAAAAGTTATAAAAGAAGTAATGGAAAGATAAAATATTAGTCAAATATAAAATCTGTTTTTAACAGAATACCAGTAAGTGTTTGAAATTTTATACATATATTTATATAAATATTTCGCTGTCAGTCTAACCACTTTTTATAAGCAAGTGGCAGAAGCAGTGAGTTTATCTCTTGAAAACTGTATTTGTATAATATAATATGAAAAATGGATATAATATGACAAAAGAAAAAGCACTTGAAATTTTTGCAGCCAACTTTATGGGCACATCAGATTTACAAATAATAGAATCCATAAAACCCATAACAAAAATAATTATGCTTGAAAATAAAAATATACTGTTTAATGAAAATGAAAAGGCTGATTTTTTCTACTATGTGGTAAGCGGTAATATTAAACTTTCAAAAATAAGCCATGATGGTAAAGAAATTATTATAAGAATAGTCCAAAATAATGAAATATTTGCAGAAGCAGTGCTTTATGGCAGGAACACTTATCCTGTAAATTCTGCAGCTATTAATAAAACTTGTCTTTTATCAATTAATGCAGCTGGTTTTAAAGAACTTTGTTTTACTAACAAAGAATTTATACTTAAACTGTTTGTTACAATGAGCCACCAGCTGCGATATTTTGTAGATATGATAAATGATTTAACTTCAGCAGATACAACTTCAAGACTTTTAAAATATTTATACAATATAAAAGAAAAAACAGGCAGCAGCATAATTACACTGCCTATTTCAAAGCGGGATTTAGCCATGCTTTTAGGTGCTGCACCAGAAACAGTATCCCGCATATTTGCAAAACTTCAAAATGACGGATTTATATCTTTTAATGGAAAAGAAATTACCATTATAAAAGATATAAATGATTACACAAATCAAAGGCTTCCATAACTGTGCAGCCCTGAAAATAAAAGATTAACACCTAAATATGTAAAAATAGTTACTAAAAATCCAATTAATGCAACTGAAGCTGCCATTTCTTTTGACCATCTGAGAGAATATCTGCCATGCAAATATATACCATAGATTACCCAGGTAATAAATGCCCATGTTTCTTTTGGGTCCCAGCTCCAATATCTGCCCCAGGAAGTTTCAGCCCATACAGCACCAAAAACTAAACCGCCTATTGTAAATATTGCAAAACCTGCTGTTATAAATTTGTATATTATTCTTTCAAGCATATCTAAATCAAAATATATATTTTTAAATAAATTTTTAATAGAAAGCCCGTAAATAAAAAATAAAGCACTTAAAATTACCATTAAAAGCACATATAATAC
>CAMWVK010000324.1 GCA_947177675.1 uncultured Mucispirillum sp. | reverse complement strand
TTTGTATTGTTGTATTAATAGTTTCTATACCTGCTATTACTCTGCTTTGGAAAAACCAGCAGAAAACAGTTAGAGAACAGGCTCATATTCGTGCTCAGGCAATTTATCAAATGATAGTTGTTACAAGGCAGTGGGTAGCAGATAATAGAGATGCTGTTGACCCTGTGCCTGCTGTTGTTACAAAAGAACTTGCTAAATATGCAGACCATATGGCTACATTTAAATTTCATATTACAAGCGACAGGCTTGTAAACCCAGAAAATGCTCCAAATAACTTTGAAAAATATGCTCTTAAAAAAATAGAAAATGAAAACCTGCTTGAATATGCAGATGTGCATATAGATGATAATAAAAATAAGTTTTACAGGTATGCAGCCCCTCTTTATATTAACCAGTCATGCCTTGCCTGCCATAATAATCAAGATTATAGAATAGATGATGTTCGTGGTTTAATCTCCATAGAATTTCCATTAGAAGAAATGGAAAACTCTATTGCAAGCAGTAATAAAATCACTTCCTATGCTGTAATTATAGGGCTTATTATATTAATTGTAAGTATAAGTTTTTCTGTTTATATACTTGTTATAAGGCATTTAAGAACACTGCAAAAAGCAGCTGATGCTATGCGGCAGGGAGTAAGAGAAGAAACAAGCATAAAAACAGATGATGAAATAGAGAACTTGTCCCTTGCTTTTGACCAGATGAGCCTGCAACTTGTTAATAATGAAGAAATACTAAAAAACAACTTGCAGCAGGCAGTATCTAAATATATTGATTTAGTTAAAGAACTGGAATTAAAAAATGAAAAATTGGACAGCCTAAATAATTTAAAATCAGATTTACTTGATTCTGTAGCTCATGAGATACGAACACCTCTTACAAAGATACTTTCTTATTCTGAGCTTTTAAATGACGAACGAGTGCTGGAACAGGCTAATATGCGTGAAAAATTTACATCAGCTTTAAAGCATAATGTAAATGTATTAAAAAATATGTTCAATGATATAATTACGCTAAGCCGTTTAGAGCATGACCAGCATACATATCACCCTATTCCTATACAGATTGAATATTTAATACAGGATTTAATATATAATAACGAAATAGATATAGTAGGCAAAAATCTGCAAATTATACAGAATATTGAGCCATATACAATTAATGTAGATGGTGAAACATTTTCTATTGCCATATCAAATATTTTATCTAATGCAATAAAATATTCAAAAGAAAGTGGTATTATAGAGATTAACAGCAGAAAAGAAAGTGATAACTATATTCTTACTTTTAAAGACTACGGCATAGGCGTTACTCAGGAAGATATGTCAAAACTTTTTGAAAGATTTCACAGGGGAGCAAATGCTAAAAAAGAATATCCCGGCACTGGTCTTGGGCTATCCATAGTTGCAAGAATTATAAAAGCACACAAAGGAAATATTGAAATACAGTCAGAATTAAACCAATACACAATAGTTACTGTTACAATACCATTAACAGATGACAGCTGCGAATAATGTTATAAAATTTTATCCTTTTTCATAATACCAATCATAATACCAGTTAAAAATAATACCTGCATAGAAGACATAGAAAGTCCTGTATTATATTCTGTAAGGGCTTCTATAAAATAACCAAACATAACTGCTGACCCGCAAAAAGCATAAGGAGATTTAAAAATATTTTTTACTAAATCAAATAACATCTTTCCATAAAAAAAGCAGAATGTAATAAATCCAGCTATACCAAAAGTGATTAAATGCATAAGAAAACTGTTATGAGCATGACTTAAAGGAAGGTATATATTATTTTCTGGCATAACATGTACCATAAAAGATTTATAAGCATCTACACCTATACCAAATAGTGGGTATTCCTTAAAAATTTCTATTCCATTTTTCCACAGAAGAAGACGCCAGCCGTTGCTTGATAATGGCTCATTAAATGATGCAAAAAAATTCTCAAACCTTGCAAGCATATAATCATCTGTAATTATATAGATGAAAGCACTTATTAATATAACAAATGCTGCAATTACACCTTTCCACTTTAATTTTACTATAAACATTAATGAAATAACTATAATTACAGCCAGTAAAGGCATTCTAGTTGCAGTAATAAGCAAAACATGTAAAGATGTAAGCATCACAATAATATAAAAAAGTATAATATATTTATTTCTTTCAAGCTTTGATAAAATAATTGATGCAAGAAATATAATACCAATAGATAACAAATGTGCAGTCATCATATATCCGCCTGCTAAACTGTGACTGCGGAAATATCTGTAATCAATATCCCCAAACCTTATATAGTAATAATAGCCTGATAATGTCATTATAAACAAACCAACAGCAAAAGCAAATACTATATATGGCAGATATTTCTTATCAATAAAATAAATTGGTACAAAAAAGATAAGCATAGACCATGGACTTGTAAGCCCTTTGCCAAAAGCTGCATATTCACTGCCTAAAAAGGTGGATAATATAGCAGAAATCCAGTAAAAAGTAAATAATGTAAAATAAATATCTTTTATAAAAATATTATATTTAGTATCTATC
>CAMWVK010000323.1 GCA_947177675.1 uncultured Mucispirillum sp. | reverse complement strand
CCCCTTTCTCGGGGAACAATAAGGGTGAGCATAGTATATTGTCGTCCGTTTAGATAATTTATTATAGACTGATTTTTCTAAACCTGCCATATCTAAAAATTCAATACCATTATCAACAGTGATACTTTTAAATATTAAGCTAAACTTATCTTTATATTCTTTTTCCAGCTTATCTAATGCTGATATTATACTTTTCTGTGTCTTATCTTTTAATTTAATAATTATTTCAAAGCGGGATACTCTCTCTTTAAGCACAAGTAATGCTGCTTTACTGCCCTGCTTACCTAATACTGTATCCATCTCCCTTTTGCCATATATTCGCTCTTTTACTTCAAATGGGTGTTCTTCTATACTTCTGCCTCGTGTATTATTATAGGCTATTCTTGCCTTATTTGCTGCTTTCCTTGTGTGTCTTTTATAAACAGCACTATTCAAGATACCAACAGATATATAGTTATAAATAGTCTGGGTACATATCGTGTAAATTCCTGCTTTCTTTAGCTCGCCTGATACTGCATCTGGGGAATATTTATAATCTAATTTATTCTGAATATAAGATAATAAGTCTGGGCTCATCTCTGTATATAATAATTTCCTACCCGTCTTACTCATTGATGCCTGCCTTACATTCAATGAATGATATGCACTGTATTCTTGCCTTATACTCCAATCACTATTGCGAAATGATACTTTACCTTGCTTGATTTCTCGGTATATTGTGCTTTTATTCCTGTTTAATATCTTTGCTATTTCTGACACTTTAACTTTGGCTTTCAATAGACCTTCTAATTTATAACACTCAGATGAAGTTAACTGTTTATTTTTTTTTGATTTTACTGTAGTATTCATTAGTGGTTATGCTCTACTTAATTTATTTTTTTGGCTAAAAAATATTATTTTATTTAAAAAGATTTCACAGCCACTTTTTTATTTATATCATGTGTCGCAATCGTTTTTAGATTTTACCCCTTGCAGTTCTCCAATTTTTTCAAAAATAATAGTTATAACTATTTGATATTATTCACAAAAAATTAATTTTATAGAGACATATAATAAAAAAAGTTATATAAAAATTTTGCAAAAAGACATAATTAATAATTAAAACATAGAATACTTGTCTATTCTGCACCTTTGAAAGAGACTGAAACAATGTGTAAGTTATTTAAATTCATTACAAAAAACAGGGTATCACAAAATAATTTACTTACATTTATCTAAAAGAGCGTTTTAATGAATATATAAGTAAAAGAATAAAAATAAATAATGGTATCCATGCAGAAAGAGCAGGATTTATTGGAATTGAGCCAGCACTGTTTTCAAAATAAAGCATTAAAGCATTATATAAAAATGCAAGTCCTATGGAAATTAATATACCAACTGATTTACCACTTCTTGATAAAAATACACCAAGGGAAAAACCAAACAGTATCATAACAATAGCAGAAAGAGGAGTGGAAAACCTTTTATGAAGTTCAAACTGAGCTTTTGGGTTATTACTGTTTGCAATAAGCTGACCTATACTCATAGTCATAGGTGAATTTACTGCTTTTGCAATGTTAATATTAAGTGGCAGATTAATTGACATATTTTCAAATCCGACTGTAGATAATTTGCCTTGAGTATCTTCCATTGTGAAAGTGCCGTTGTAAAAAATCATTTCCATACTTTTATTATCTGTTGGAGTGATTTTTGCATGAGCTGCATTAATTATAAGCTTTTCTTTTGTTTGTATCATTATCATATCATCAAAAGATGTATCGCTTACTTTATTTTTTACAAATAGTAAAATACCCGGAATCTGTTCATATATTTCATTTGCTTTTAAGTCTTTAATGGAAATATTTTCAACTATTTTATTTAAGTTATTATATGCTAAAGTAGAGCCTTTTTCTACAAAATATACACCCATAGCAAGGTTGATAACTGCTGCAAAAATACCCACAGCAATAAGCGGTTTTATCAATATTTTATTGCTGGCTCCTATTGCTTTCATTGCTATTAATTCAGAATCTGATGATAATCTGCTGAAAGCTATTAATGCAGCAAGAAGCCCTGCCAAAGGAATTGTCATAAAAAATATAGAAGGAAGCAGATATATTATTGTTTCTACAAGTAAAATTAAAGGAACATTTTTAGAAAAGAAAAGGTCTGCCAATGTGACCATTCTTTCCATTAGAAGCAAAAACATAAAAAAAAGATTACCTATTAAAAAAAATGGAATAATCTCTTTGATTATATATTTTTGGACTAAATTCATTTTAATTTTTAACCGAATCAAAAATATTTATTATTTGTGCTTTCTTATCTTCTTTTAATTCTTCTATACGGATAATATAATTACCAGAGATAATTATACGCTTTGTATCTTTAAAAAGAGTGTGAGCTTTGTCTTCTCCTGGTGTAAGAATAATATCTGACTGGCTTGGAAACTCTATTCCTGAAATCTCAATAAAGCCTAAAAAATCTGCTTGAGTAACATTTTCAGCATAAAGAGTTGTATGCTCTTTATCTTCGTCTATAATAGTTATTTTGTATAATTCTTTTGCCATATTTATATATTAAAA
>CAMWVK010000322.1 GCA_947177675.1 uncultured Mucispirillum sp. | reverse complement strand
CCCCCCCCCCCCCCCCCCCCCCGCCCCCAGCCAATTTTTTTTAATATATCTACCTACCCCACCCCGCTGCTCTGGAGTCTCGTGGGCTCGGAGATGTTTATAATAGACAGGTAAAATGGAACTATCTATCATGTTGTGGGTTATATAAAGAATTAGAAAAAAGGATAACAGAGCTTGCAGAAAAGAAAATAATTAAAGGTGATATAAACCGCTGCAACTGGGGATATGTTCCAAATCAAAATGGTGGTTTTTTAGGTTTTTGGTTTTATCCTGTATCTGCTGATGGTATTGAGTTTTATCCTATTATAGAAAATTATTATAATAATGGAAATATCAGAGCAAGTATAAAAGTATTATATGCAAAAGATAATCTTGATAAACTTTATAAAGTGCTTAATATACTAACTAAAAATGGCTCAAAATATAATTTTGAAATTAAAAAACCAGTAAAATATAAAAAAGGTGAGAATGCTACTGCTGCAATCATAAAAGATGATATTTGTGGCAGTACAAAAGAAGATTTTTTCAAAGATATTGAAAATATACTTGTTATGCTTGATAATCTTGAAATATAGTAACTCATATAAAAAGGGCAGTTTATACTGCCCTTTACTTTTTTTATTCACTAAATTTAATTGCAATTATTTTATATTTTTTATACAAATATATCTGGCTCTTTTCTTGCACCGTATTTTTTCTTAAATGGTATTTCTGAAAGAAAATGCAGTATTTTATTTAAATGCCTTGCATTTTGCGGACATATTGCGGCACATCCCATACAAGTAATACATTTTGTTTTATCTGTTATCCGTGGATTATCTGCTGGTATTGCATTTACTGGGCAGTTCTGCACACAGGCGCCGCATGCAGTGCATTTGCTGTCCCCTTTTGGTTTAAGTGGTATTCCATTATATTCTCTGTATGGGAAATTGCCAGGCAGATTAAGTTTTTCTGTTTCTAAAATATTTTCTATATTTTTTAATTTATTTTTTACTCTTTCAGCAAAGTCTTTTATTTTTTCATTATCGTTTTCATCAGGTCTATTTACTGCTACTTTATTCATAATAGAATGGTTTGCAATAAAAGCTGCTGCAGCAATAACAATAAAGCCTTTTTCTGATAAAATATTCTGCATTTCTAAAAGTGCATCTTCATAAGCTCTGTTGCCATAAACTGCTATTATTACAGCAGGGGTATTATTCGCATTCATTTTTTCAAGCTGGCTTATCATAATATTTGGCACCCTGCCCCCATATACAGGGTATGCAAAAACTGCCAAATCATTTGATGAAAATTCAACCGATGTATCACGCTTTTTATAGCTTGTAATATTATATTTTTCTATATCATAACCAAGGCTTGATACAAAAAGTGAAAGTATATCACCTGTTTTTCTTGCGGGACTGAAAAATACTGATTTTGATTTCCTAATATCCATTTCTGTTTCCTACCTTAGACTATTTGCTTCTATTGCCTTACAAAATTCATTTTTGCCATAAATTTTACTTTATTGTCATTTTTTATCATACATACTTCATCATCTATCTAATATATTTTTTGCTGTCATCAATACTTTCAGTTTTCATACTTTCTATTATTTCATCAAAATTATTTGCATTAAAATATATTTCTTTGCAAGATATGGAATATATATTCTATAAAGAAGTATATAAGCTTTTTGTTATCTGATAAGTTATCATCATGAAAATATCCCATATATCTAAACAGTTTTTTACTGACCACTATACTTCACAAAATCACTATAAAGCCTGCTTTTTATCTCTGCATATTATATAAATTCTATATTAATAAATTTCCAGTCTATCAAGTTCTATGCCTGTTGTAGTAATGTTACAGGTTTCAATTTCATTTTTATGTATTTCTCACCTTTCCAAAAATCTTATAATAAATGGACTTATCACAGGGTTAAGCTTACCAATAATAAAGCCAACTAAAATGGCAGAAATAAGTGTCCCTTCCCTTACTCCCACTATATGATGAAGTAATAAATAACCTGCAATTATACTGAAAGCCGCAAATATTACATCAAAAGCTATTTTAATCTGACCAAAAGGTTTTTTTAGCACCTTTGCAAATGTTAGCACTAGACCATCACCTGCTAAAAATAATAGTTTTGGGGCTACTTCAAATATAATACCTATTGATACAAGCAGAGAACCTAAAATAACATATAAAAGCTGCACAGCATAATTTGGTGCTGTAACTAATTGAGTAATCCACATAGAACTGTCTATTAAAAAACCAAATAAAAAGCTTACAAGTATTTGAGAATAGTGAGATTTTGGAAAATCTTTTTTTAATATAACAACCTGAGTAGCAATCATTGTAATATGCATACCAACAGTTAACTGTCCTAAAGTCCAGTTTATAAAATAATAACTTAATACATAAGGCGGGCAGGATATAGGTGTAATGCCAAGATTGCTGCGGATAGCAAAAGAAATACCTAATGACATTAAAAATAAACCAAAAATTGACACAATTAATCTTTTAATAAACAAAGATTTATTCATATACACTTCTAAAAAAATAAAAATAAATTAAAAAATTCA
>CAMWVK010000321.1 GCA_947177675.1 uncultured Mucispirillum sp. | reverse complement strand
GTATTAACTGCTGTATCTCTTAAATCGTTTAATGTTTCATCAAAAATTATCTTATACTGATTAAGCATAAAATCATTTAAAGTAACAAACATAAGTATTGGGTCATTATCGGAAAGATTGTATCCGTGTTTAATAGCTATAGTTTTTTTAAGTTCATCATAATTTAATTGGTTATTATCATTTATATCCATATTTAAACTCCAACAATAAAAATTATAGAAAAGACTATAATTGATTAATTATTAAATTTTTAAATGTTCTTTTAGAAGTGCAGCAATATCATTTTGAATTTGGCTGTTTATTCGGACAGTGTTAAATACAAGTAGAAGTTCTGGCTCATTTCTATCATCTACATAATAAAACTTATTATTCATTATTTCAATTCTAGGATGATTTAAAGAAAGTAAGTCATCAGTATAAGATTTATTTTCTTCTACATCATATTCGCCAGTATCGGAATAATTATTATTGTAGTTATTATCATATTCTTCTACTGGAGTATGATTTTCTATATAATTTAAATTATTATTTGTATATTGATTATCATCATAATCAATATTAGAAGTTTCTACTGTTTTTTCTCTTAATTCTTCTCTTTCATTAAAGCTGTTTTCTATGTTTTCAAGAAGATTTTTAAGATTTTCTATACTGCCTCTGTCAAGGGAAGGTGCTTTACTGATAAAATCATAATATGAATTTTCAAGTATTTTTTTTAGGTTATCGTTTTTTATCTTACTGATTTTTTTAAGAATACGGTTAAATTCACTGATAACTAATATGTCATTAGTTTTTGCCACCAGTTTATCTTTTAAAGATGTATTTAAAATAGAATACTGGTAAAAGTTGCTGACATAAGCATTACTTTTTCCAAGTGCATTAGCAATTTCTGACAGGCTCATTTTTTCCTGATTATATAGTGTAGATATAGCTTCTGCAATTTCGTCCATACTTAATGCTTCCCGCTGGATATTTTCAATAAGCTGTTTTATAAGTTTATTATTACTGTATTCATTATCAATAATAGCGGGTATCTGTTTTAATCCTGCTAATTTTGAAGCCCTGTATCGTCTTTCGCCGTGTCTTAAAATATATGAACCATCATCTTGTTTTGATACAGATACAGGTGTCAGCACTCCAAATTGTTTTATACTTTGAGAAAGTTCTTTTATGCTTTCTGTATCAAAAACTTTTCTAGGCTGTGATGGGTCTAAAATAATTTTATCAATATCTATAAGCTGGTATTTATCTTCTTGGTTATTTTGTAATAAAGATGACATTTTTTTTATATTTTCTTTCATATTATTTCTCCTGCATTTTATTATATATAAAATCAAAAATTATTAAAAGTTCTTTTTTATATCTTGATTTAGTTTTAAAAAAAGAAACCTGTTCAGTCAGGGCTTCTGCTATATGATTTCTATTTTTTATGTATGGCAGAAACAAGTCTTGTCCATATTCTTCTTTTAAGTGATTTAAAGTCATTAAATGTCTTGTGTTGGTTGTATTTACTCTTGATGGTAATACACCAAGAAAAGACATATTTTGGTTATAAGTTTTTTTAATATTAAATATAGTATTTAGCATTAATTCAAGTCCTTGTAAACTATATATCTCTAATTCTATTGGAGTTATTACAAAATCAGATATTTGTAATGAATTTATTAATTTATTAGACAGCACTGGTGCAGTATCTATAAGTATGTAATCAAAAATATTGGATAGATACTTAATATTATCATTATAAAATGAATTATCATCAAATTCACCTTCATCGGATAATTCAATAGTTGATTTATATAGATAAATCTTATCTTTTTCAATATTTAAAATTTTATCCGATAAAATATTATTCTTAAATAGAGAATAAGTATCGCCTAATATTGCTGCATAACTTAATGAGTAAGAGGAGTTTCCTTGAGTATCTGTATCAATAATACATACAGATTTATTTTGTTTTTCGTGTAAGTAGTTAGCAAAATTAACTAAAAATGTAGTTTTGCCAACTCCACCTTTTTGATTGGCTACAGTCAAAACCATAACGACCTCCTGTTATTTTTTATAATAAAATATTAAATATAAATATTTATATAAAATATAATATAATAAGTCAATATTTTTTTCAATTATATTATCATACACTATAAATATATTTTTCTTGTAGGTTCAGAAGTAACGATTTTAAGGTATTTGCATTTTTTAGCAAATTCTTTTAATTCATCTATATTTTCTGGTGTGATTTGACCTTCAAACATTATAAATGCAGAGTTATCTTTGTATTCTTTGATAAATTCTGATTTAATATTATTAATTCTTTGTGGTGTCATATTGTAAACTCTAGCAACATCTGCAGGCTTTTTCTTTTTTAAAAGCAAATCAATAAGTATCAGTTTAGTTTGTTCAGAATATCTTTTTTTTATAAAAAAGGATTCTAATTCTTTCAAGCTGTAACCTGCTACATTAACTCTGTTAAAGTTTTTATTATCCATATCTATTACCTTCAATATATTTTATATAAATATATATCATAAATATATATCATAAATATATCATAAATTATCTTGACTTAACAAGCATTATTTTGTATAACTAGG
>CAMWVK010000320.1 GCA_947177675.1 uncultured Mucispirillum sp. | reverse complement strand
TATCTTGATAAAAAACGGGAATAATTAAGCCCGTCAATATATTCATCATATTCATTTAACTCATATTTATTTAACAAGTCTTTATCTATATAAAGATTAATTGGTTCATCATCAAAATCGGTATTTTCGGTATTTTCAGACACATTTTTATTCATATATCTGCCATTTATATCACTGCTTTTAATAAAACAGTCTTTTTTACCGCCGCATTTTAATTTATACAGATATTTAGCCATAATCATACTTTCTCTATTACCGCAGATTTCAGCAGTGCCTGTTTCTGTATCATTTAAACAGTCCACAACACCACGAAACTTGAATAATCTGCTTTTATCTGGCTGCTGCTCTCTTATATCGCCATTCCATACTGTTGCAGCTTTTCCATTATTATCATATTTTATATAATCTTTTTGAATATAACCATATTCATATTCGCTTGATATTTTAGGAAGATTGTTTTTTTCTCTGTTTAAATAACCTGTGCGGAAATAAGCAGGATTTCTGAACTCTGCTTTTAAAGGCATGCCGTTATTAATTTCAACAGTATATACTGCTCCATTTAATGCTAAAATATATACAGGATTATCATAAAGCACATCGTATTTCTTTTGTAAATCATAATGGTTATTATTTACTTTATGCAAAGGCTCCACAATATCTGCCATATATGTATCAATGCCAGTATTTTCATATTCAATAAAAAACGGATTTAAAGCATATTTATCCCCTCTTTTCATTACAGTAACAGGAATATAATCATCATCATTTAAATAGTTATATATGCCGCCTTTTGATAAAACTAAATCCATAAAACCTTTTTCAGCACTATCTCTTAATATCTCCACAACACCTGTATTTTCATTATATGCAGTATAAGTCAGCAAAGATGTCATTTTTTTATTAATATCATCATCAAATATATTTACACTTATCCCGCCCAGTTCTTTCCAAAGAGCTGCATGCTCTTTAATTTTTTCTAATCTGTATAACTCATCTGAAGCAATATAAGAAACAGCAATCATTAAATGTGCATCAGCTTTTATTTTATCACTTTCTTCTTTTAAATCATTATCAAGAGCATATAAAAGCATATTCCTTGCTTTCAAAAGGGATAAATTTACTTTATTGTAAAACCTTGTGCCTTTTTCAAAATCTGCATAACATTTATTTCTAATATCATTTTTATAAATCTTATCCTGCTCAAAGGAACCTTCAGGAAAACAGTATTTGCCAAATTTTGCTGTTTCTGTCAAAAATTCTTTATTTATATATACATACAATATGATATTATAGGCATCATTTATAGATACTCCATTATTTAAAAATTCATCAAGTTTTTTTGCCGCATCATTATCTAAATTATAATTATTTTCTTCACCAATAACATATTTTTTAGGAAAATATTTCTCATAGTCATTTTCTTTTGAAACATCCAGCAAAAAAGCATAAGAAGTTTCTTTATTATATTTATTTGTTCCAGCATTTTCAACATCAAGCTTATTATCAGCTTTTTCAAAAAGCACATAATCTTTTGGAGCCTTAATATTATCAATATTAAACTCTTCACTTTTTTTGCATGCTGGCAGCAAACATATAATAACACATAACAAATATAATTTTTTCATTACTGCAGCTAATATTTTATTTTTCATCATTAAACACAGCCTCTACAAATCTTTCTGCATCAAAGGGGCGTAAATCATCTATACCTTCCCCAAAACCTATATAACGAACAGGAAGTTTTAATTCGCTTACTACTCTCACAGCCACGCCACCTTTTGCAGTGCCATCAAGCTTTGTAAGCACAACACCATTGACATTTACTGCATCTCTAAACATTTTTGCCTGCGTTAAAGCATTCTGTCCACTTGTAGCATCAAGCACTATTAAACTTTCCTGCACAGGATAGCCAAGTGCTTTTTCTGCTACTTTATATATTTTTATAAGTTCCTGCATAAGATTATGTTTTGTATGAAGTCTGCCAGCAGTATCAGCAATTAATACATCTATATTTTTTGCCTTTGCACTCATTATGCTGTCATGAATAACTGCTGCAGGGTCACTGCCATCTGGCTGTCTTATGACAGGAATATCAAGCCTTTGCCCCCACACTGCAAGCTGGTCTGCTGCTGCTGCCCTGAAAGTATCGCCTGCTGCAAGCATTACTGATTTGCCTGCTTTTTTATACATATTAGCAATTTTTGCAATACTTGTCGTTTTACCTGCACCATTTACACCAGATACAAGCACAACATAAGGCTTTTTAGACATATCTTCTTTGAAATCTTCTGTATCTTTTAACAGCTCTGTTAATGTCTGCTTTAAAGCATCAAGAAGTCGTTCAGAATCTTTTAATGTGCCGCGAGTATAATCATTGCGGACTTTTTCTATAATCATATCAGCAGCCTGCGGTCCAATATCTGCTGTAATTAAAAATTCTTCTAATTCTTCTAATAAATCATCATCAATAGTTTTTCTACCTAAAAATATTGAAGAAAGACCTTCACGAAATTTACCTGAAGTTTTTTTCATGCCTTTTTTGAGGTTATCTTCACTTTGTTTATCTTTTTTAAAAAAATCAAATAATCCCATACTGTCCTC
>CAMWVK010000319.1 GCA_947177675.1 uncultured Mucispirillum sp. | reverse complement strand
ACATTAGATAATACAAGTGAATATTATAAATATCTAAACTCTTTTACAGCACAAGATGTGCATAATGGATATTTTAGCATAGATAAAAAAACTAAAAAAGAAAAAGATGATTTTGAGATTAAAACAGGGCTTTCAAAAGACACAGATGCTTATGATTTAATATTAAAAAATAAAGAGAAACTTCTTTCTTTTGCAGAGCCTGCAAGGTTTATTTTTTCCCACTCTGCTTTAAGGGAGGGCTGGGATAACCCTAACATTTTCCAAATATGCACACTTAAAAAAAGTGATAATATCACTCAGAAACATCAGGAAATAGGCAGAGGGTTAAGACTTTGTGTTAATCAGGACGGCACAAGGATAGATGAAAGCTTTGCAAAAGAAAATGTTTTTGATATAAACCTGTTGACAGTTATAACATCAGAAAGCTATGAAGATTTTGTAGACGGTTTGCAAAAAGAAATAAATGAAGAACTTGTAGCAAGACCTTTAAAAATTACAGGTAAAGAAAATTTTACTGGTAAAGAAAATATAGATACAACAATAGCAGTAACAGAGCAGGAAGCGACAGTAATGTATAATTATTTAGTAAGAAATAATTATATTGATGATGAGGGCAGCATAACAGATGCATTTTTTGATGCAAAAGTAAATAACAGTTTTGCAGATATGGATGCAAAGAATAAACATTTACAATCTACAGTTATTAAAGTTATAAAAGACATTATAGAAAGAAAAGATATTCTTGAAAGAAATGCATATAATAATGCTAGAAAAGTAACTGTTACAAATAATTTAAATGATAACTTTTATAAAGAAGAGTTTCAAAAACTTTGGAATATGATAAATGATAAATATGCTTACCGCATAAGTTTTGACAGTAATGAGTTAGTGAAAAAGACTATAAAATATTTAGATGATAATTTACAGGTAACTAAAACAAGATATACTGTTGAAACTGGTGAGCAAAAAGAAGATTTATCAGCAGAAGAAATAAAAAGCGGAACAGGTTTTCAAAGCACAGTGGATGGCACACATCATTATGAAAAAGAAAAAGATTTTAAAAGCAGTGTAAAATATGATTTACTTGGGGAAATATCTACAAGGGCAAAAATAACAAGGCAGACTGCAGCAGATATTTTGCAAGGGGTGCAGGAAAAAACATTTAAGCTGTATGCAGCAAATAGTGAAGAATTTATCAAAAAAGTAAGTAAAGCTGTTGAAGAGCAAAAAGGTTCATTAATTATTAACCAAATCACTTACCATAAAACATCTGAAAAATATGATATGGATATTTTTACAAAAACAAAAGTAAATTTAGACAGCAGCAAGTTAAAGTTGAAAGATAAATGCACAAAACATGTGCAGGATTATTTAGAATGGGACAGTGATATAGAAAATAAACTGGCGGATGAACTGGAAAAAGAAAAAATAGTCAAAGTTTATTCAAAACTGCCAAGAGGCTTTAAAATACCAACCCCAGCAGGCGATTATGCACCAGACTGGGCAATAGTCTTTGATGAAAAAGAAGTGAAATATATATACTTCATAGCAGAAACAAAAGGCACACTTGATTCATGGGAATTAAAAGGTACAGAAAAAAATAAAATAGAATGTGCTAAAAAACTATATGAGGCTCTTTCAACAGAAAAATTAAAGTATGATGTAATAAAAGATTATGAGGGACTTTTAGGGATAGTGAAAGGGAATTAGGCTATATAAAGTATGGTTTGAAAAAATATTAAAATTGGTATAAAGTATATTATGGAAGTTAGAAATATGGAAAAAGTATTATAGATTTATAGTTATTTGATTTCATTGACGATGAAATAGACACTGATTCAGATTTTGAGCAATACAGTATTGCAAAAAAATGAAGATAAAGGGGATTATTTTAACAAAGCAGTTAGTTGGGGAACAGACTTGACAACTGAAACTATTGCAAATCAATTATATAAAGGAAGTATCTATTTAAATCCATTGTTTCAAAGAAGAGATGTTTGGAATTATAAAGAAAAAAGTAAACCAATAGGATATCTAATATTAGGCATTCCTGTTCCACCAATAGTTTTTGCAGAACAAAAAGAGAAAAAATTCTTGTATAGTAAATGAAGATAAATAATATTTTCCATTGTATCAAGTATTGCTGCATGAAACTATGAAATAATATCAATTTTTTAGTATATATGAAAAATAGAAAGTTGTATAATATATAAATTATTGATATATAAGAGAAAAGAAAAACGGAGAGAGAGGGATTCGAACCCTCGATACCAGTTTCCCAGTATACTCGCTTAGCAGGCGAGCGCCTTCGACCATACTCGGCCATCTCTCCATTATATTTGTTAGAGATAATTATATACTTGAATTATTTTATAATGTCAAATAAAAAATACATATTTCCAAAAAATCTGTTAAATATGTTTTATTTGTGTTTCTATACCATTCTGCTGAGCAAACATTACACCTCTGCCGCACATAGGGGCAGAAAGTTCGCATCTTCTTGAGCACATTGGGCAGTGGGTTGGCAAACTGCTCAAAATATTCTCTGATTTTTCTTCTTTTTTACGCTGTTCTTCCAGTTCTTTAAAATATTTATCCATATCCATA
>CAMWVK010000318.1 GCA_947177675.1 uncultured Mucispirillum sp. | reverse complement strand
CAAAAAAATAAAATAGCATAATATTTTAAACTAATATAAAGAGAATTATAGTCAGCAATGGCTGTAAAATCTTTAGGGAGGTGTAGAGTGTTATGCTTAAGCAGTTAAGATGCAGCCTAATGAAAAAGGCAGATAAGTTCCTAAAAGACTATCTGCCTTTATTCATAAAAGCATTTATCATTAAACTAGCATGGCATTTAGCTGATTATTTAATCAATTTAATATGCTGTAACTAGTGATAAGGCAGGGGATTTAGGGCATCCCCTGTTCTTAACTGTAATATATATTAAAACTAAAGAAAAGTCAATTAGTTTCAAGCTGATTGGCTTTTTTTATTATTAAAATAAGCAGTATATATCCTGCGAAAAGGAGATTAAAAATGAATATAATTAAAACAATCAGGAATAAAATGGAAAGGTATAGAGATAAACTCTTAATACAAGAGGATATGCTTTTATCTATGCAGAATGATATTGAGAGAAGTATTGATTATTTCTCTGAATATATTGGAAATGGTAATAAAATCGTTGCCAATAGTAATGAGCTTATTATTGATAAAATAGCTGCTCTGAAACAAGAAGAGGCATTAATTAATGTTGAACTTAATAAAATAAATATAAAAATGGATAGTTTATTTTATAAACTTATCAATAAGATATGTGGAGATTATCAACAAGAATATGATATTCCTGATGAATATTATATAGAACAGGCAAAAATAATTTTCAAATAACTTATTGGAGCATCAAGATATATCTTTTTGCTCCATTATATTTTGGAGAATAATATGAATAATGAAAAAATAAAAGAAATATTAAAAAAAGCAAAAGTTGATGCTTTCTTTATGAATTTTCTTCCAGCAGAGAAAGTGAATATTGAAATATCAGCAGATATTGAAACAGCCTGCTGGAGTTTTATACCACCACACAGAATAGTGGTAGGTAATGAAAAGCATCACTCCAAAAGGAGTAAAAATTATATTCAGTCTTTATTATGGCATGAATTAAGCCATGCTAAATGGACTGAAAGAGACTTTAAAAAAATAAATATAGAGTTAAATAAAAGGGGTATTCCTTTTAAACTCTATAATCTCTTTGAAGATGCCCGTATTGAGCAATGCTTTAGGGAAGAAACTGGAAAGAAATTTAACTGGTTGAAAGACCTTCCTAATAAGGAAACTTTCACACCAGTGGAGTTATTTTACTCTTTTGTTAATAATGAGGGAGTATATCAAAAAGAAAGTATAAACTCTTTTGATAAAATTATAGAGTTAAGACTTCTTTATGTAGATAGAGGTTGTAAAACAAGTGCAGCCTTTTCTATAAATAACGAGGGCGAATACCATATTAGTAAGGTAGCAGCTCTCTTAGATGGCAGCGGATATAGCTTAGGGAATGTGTTATATAAGCCTAAAGCATCAGCCATTAAAAGCAAAGTTCTGGAGCAGTCTTGGATAAAATCTAATGCTAAAAAAGCTCACGGAACTGTGAAAATTACTTTACCAGATTCAAGATGTATAGATTTGGTATCATATATATCTAATGAATCTGAATCTGATAATGTAAAAACTGCATTGTCTATAAGTTTAACAGACCATACAAGTGCTGCTTTTGATAAAGTAGCAGATTTTTATAAAAGAGCCTGTGAGGCACGGAACTCTATGGAAATCGTAGATATATGTGCCGAATGGCTCAAAGAATTTCCTGATACCAGAAATGATTCATCTGTGAGTAATTATCAAGATAGAAAAGGGAAAGATATCTTTTCACCAGAAGATATGCAAAATATTGCTGGTGACAGTATTTCTGGTGATGAACAGTCATTAGAAGAAGCATCAATACCTGACCTAACTAGGGGCAGCACTCAAGGGTTAGGTAGAATTTTAAAAGGTATACCAGAAACCTTTAATGAAACTAGGTTAAATAAATTAACCCAGTTATTTAAAGGTATAATAAAAAGAGGTATGGTGAAATATAATTCTATCATACCATCTAAAAAATTAAATATCAGGAGCTATTCATTAGGTTCAGATAAAATATTTAAGAAACAGCAGTATGAAAACGGCAAAAGTGAAAAGCTGTCAGTAATACTTGACTGTTCAGGCAGTATGAGTGGAGAACATTTATATGCTGGAAAAGAATTTCTAATAATCATCAATAGACTTGCTAAACAAAGCTTAATTAAAGGTAATATTATCCTTACAGAGTCTAATGAGCAAATACTGCTGCCTATGCCTGTTGATGAGACTATTATAAAATCTATTACTACTGGTGGTGGTGAAGGGTTTAAAAGTTGTATTGAAAAATACGGACACTTATTACAGTCATCAGGAAAAGTATTCATTTTTACTGATGGGGCAATAGGTGATGCACCTGATAAAGATTTTAATCGTAAGCTGGGTATAAAAACCTATGGGCTATATGTTGGTGAAAGCGACCAGACAGAGCAGCTTAACAGATATTTTAATGAAGCCATTTCTAAGACATCTCTTGAAGATGTAATTAATGAGCTTCTAAAAATTGTAAAATAAAAGAAAGAGTCAGCCTTAAGGCTGGCTTTTTTTTATAGGAGACAATATGAAAGAAATAAAAGAATACTCATATAGGG
>CAMWVK010000317.1 GCA_947177675.1 uncultured Mucispirillum sp. | reverse complement strand
CATATATAATATATCATAATTAAGAGGTGCAATATGATTAAATTAGTAATTCAAAGTATGACATGGATATTTATATTATTGGTTTCAAATACTTATGCTCAATATGATTTATCTACAAATGAAGGAAAGAAAAAATGTGCAGCTGATACAGACTGTTATATATGTGCAGATAAAAATACAGATAAACTCCTACAATGTATGTATCTTCCTGAATTTGACAAGGCATTACAAGTAGCTAATCCTAATAAAACAAGTTTAGTATGCCCTATAAAATACTCTCAAATGCAATGTAATAAATCAGAAGAATATATTAAACAAGAAGAAACAATAAAACTGAAAATAGTTGGAATAAATAATAATACTCACAACACAGATGGTAATATATATTATTTATATGGAGACCCAACCATATCTTTGTCCAATAATACAGTAGTAACTATCTCTCAACCGTATGTTAATCCTTATGATACTAGTGGTATTCGTGATAAATATGTATTTAAGAAAGATTACTCATCCGAAATACAAGATAAGCTTAATGATAATTGGAAAATCAAAGAAGCAAATATTATTTATTCTTATAATATTCCATTTTATAGTAAAAACTATATTATACCAAATGGCAGTTCAGATACTGTTGCACGACAATATGATTCATCAACAAGTGAAACTCCCAATTATCACTCATTAAAAGATATTATATTAAATATAGTTTTGGAAAAAGATGTATTGTTATATGATTATACATGTCCATATGGCAGTAATTACCCTTGTTATTTAGAAAATGGTAAATATTTTTGCAGTAACATGCAGTGTGATTCAGGAAATATTATTCAAATAGAAGAAGTTCCAAGTGATCAAGGAGCCCCTGTAATAAAACCACCTAAAAAGGAAGGTATTGGAGACGGTGGATGTGTAGAAGATATTAGCAAAATAACTATTGGAGAAGGAACATTTGGCTCATGCAGATTAAGTTCCAAAACAAATGTATTAGCTGATAATTGCTGTAAAATGTCTATAAATGATAGAGATAAGCAAGAAGATATAATGACAGGAGTTGCTGATGTGATTAGTGTGCTAGGAGGAACTTTTTCCTTAATATCAGATATTTTTGCAGCTATACCTGGCTGGATAGATGGTGATTTTATACAAGTGCTGCTAACTGATGTAATGAAATTTTTAAAAGGTGGTACTTGCTCAAATGATGAGATAGTAATAGCAACTGCTGCCGCAGCCACTCAAGGTATTGTTGTAAATAATAATGGAATCACATATGATGGTAATTATGATACTGGAACATGTGTTTATTTAGGTGATTATTGCAGTAATTATTCTGGTTATTGTGATAAAGGATCATTTTTAGGAATAAAGTGGGAAAACCCTATTGGCTGGGGGTGTGAGCGACCAGCAAAAGCTTACTGTTGTTTTTCTTCAATGTTTGAAAAAGCATTATCAAAAGCTGCAAGAGAACAGATGCCAGATAAATATAACTGGGGCACTATTCGGGGGCAGCGAGTTGGACCCTATAATAGTAAAGCTGGAATACCCTACACTCCAGGTAATAATCCATGTAAACCAGACTTTAAAGAATTAAATATTGACTGCAGCGGAGTATCTGTTTTTGATTTAGTGAATATTAACATGGATTCAGAACAGTTTCAAACTGATATGGCTGCATTTACTGCCATTACTTTAAAAGACATTACAAAAGAAGAAGGAAGCTACCAACAGGCACAAGAAAATATGCAGCAGGAAATAGAAAATTTAAAAAATCAATCTAATAATAATGCTAGTGCGATTATAAATAAGGCTTTTGATGGAGTAGATATAAATAGTTTTAAGTAAATGAACCATATAGATAAGTGGATTTTACCACTTATCTATTTTTATATAAAATTGATTGTATTATTTATTACAGACATAACTTTTCCAGTTATAAAAATAGATTCGTTAAGCTGCTCACTATATAATTCGTTATTCTGCCGAATATTATAAGAAACAGGAAGATAATATGTATTATCTGATATTATATCTACTGTATTCTTGTGAAATATTATTCTTTTAGGATAATGTCCCATGTCTGTTTTAATTATGTATAAACCATCTATATTATATTGCTCTTTCTCTACAGCAAAAACTATATCATTTATATTCATAAATGGTTTCATTGTAGAATTAATAACTTTAACAGCAAATATTTTATCTTTATCTTCAATATTATTAAATATATTACATGATATTGTCAGTGTTTTTACTTCATTCATTTCATAAAATGGTATATACAGCATACTTTCTTTATGTTCGCTGATAAGCTCGCTTACTGGCACATTTAGATAATCAGCAAAAGTAACTATAGTTGAGTAAGCAATATAAGGTATAGTTTTTTCATTATTTGTGGATTGTTTGTAATTATTAACTTTTTTTATAAAACTATATATAAGGTTAGCGAATAATTGTTTTTCTTTTACATCAAGTCCATCAATATCTGCACCAGTAGTTAATTTATACAGACTAACTCCCCTGCTGTTTAAAAGTCTTTCTATATTATCTGCAACTCTAAATATATGTTCTTCACAATTCTTTTGAATATCAAGTTTTGTTTTTCTCATGTTACATACC
>CAMWVK010000316.1 GCA_947177675.1 uncultured Mucispirillum sp. | reverse complement strand
GCAGAAAATCTATTCAACAAGAAGAACATTTATTAAGTGCAGAAATTACAGTATTACAGGAAATCAGCTCTGCTATTGTTCATAAAAAAAATATTAGTGAGCTTTTATATCAGATATTAGAGATATTAAGCTCACGGCTTAATATGATACGCGGCACATTTACTATTGTAAAGCATAATAAACTATATATTGAAGCAACTCATGATTTGCAGGATGCTGAAAAAAAACATATTTCATATAACATAGGCGAAGGTATAACAGGTCATGTGGCGGAATGCGGCAGACCCCATTTAATTGAAGATATTGTGCATGACCCAAGGTTTTTAAACAAACTTGGTGCAAGAGATAAAGATGAAAAAATTGCATTTATATGTGTGCCTGTTATAAATATGGAAAGAGTTATAGGTACTTTAAGTGTTGATAGAGTAATGCAAGAAAATGCTGACCTGCAAAAAGATTTAAAATTTTTAGAAATTGTTGGAAATATTGTTGGTGAAGCACTAATGGCTGTAGTGGCAGAGCATGAAGAAAAAGAACAGCTGATACACGAAAATAAACAGTTAAGAGATATGCTTGATGACAGCAATCCGCCATCATTAATAGGCAACTGTAAAAGTATGCGGGATATATATACATTAATTAAACAGGTGGCAGCAAGTGATGCAACAGTGCTTCTTCGGGGAGCTTCAGGCACAGGTAAAGAAATGGCTGCAAGAGCAATAGTTGCATTAAGTGATAGAAAAAATAAACCATTTGTTTCGTTAAACTGTGCAGCAATTCCAGAAAATCTTGTAGAAAGTGAGCTGTTTGGTCATGAAAAAGGTGCATTTACTGGGGCTGTTGCAAGGCGTATAGGACATGTAGAAAAAGCAAATACAGGTACACTATTCCTTGATGAAGTTGGTGATTTATCACTTGCTTCACAAGTAAAATTATTAAGATTTATTCAAGAAAGAACATTTACAAGGCTTGGCAGCAGCCAGACTTTAAAATCAGATGTGCGGTTAATTGCTGCTACAAGTAGAAATCTTGAAGAAATGATTATAACTGGGCAGTTTAGGGAAGACTTATATTACAGACTTAATATTTTTCCTATTACTATGCCTGACTTAAATTCTAGAAGAAGTGATATTATACTTTTAGCAGAACATTTTATTGAAAAACATAACTTAAAATATAAAAAAAATATAAAAAGGCTTTCTACTCCTGCTATTAATATGCTTATAAGCTATCACTGGCCTGGTAATGTAAGAGAGCTTGAAAACTGTATTGAAAGGGCGGTTATTACCGCAACTGATGACTGCATACATGGGTATAACCTGCCTGCATCCTTACAGACTGGTAAAACATCTAATTCTTCCCTTTTACCTGACGGTGCAGCATCTTTTAATATTCTTGTAGACTCTTATGAGAGAGAATTAATAGTAGAATCATTAAAAAGAAACCATGGTAATATGTCCGCAGCAGCTAGAGATTTAGACTTATCTCCAAGAGTTATACACTATAAAATAAAACGACTTGGTATCACACCAGAATGGTATCAAGATAAAGTATAAAAATACTTTCAAAACATTTATGCCTGAAAAGTTCGCAATTTAATAAAAAAGCTCTCATAGGAGAGCTTTTATGTCAAATTCTGAATATATTTTTACTATATATTAGAAACCAATATTTTAGCTGGCATTATAAATCCTACTTTTTTTCAAATACTAAAATAAATCACTTTTTATTTTATTGTCATACTGACATTATACATAATATTTAATAATATTATTATATGACTTATAATATATCAAATAATATTTATATTTGCATAATTTCATATAATAATAGAATAATTTTTAGTTAGGTTTACTTTTATAATATATAAAAAAGAGACCTATTACTAGAAATAATATGAGTGGAAAAAAAACTGCAATAACAGGAGATAATATACCATTATTACCTAATGATAGAAATGTCTGTTGAATAATAATGAATGATAAATACATAGAAAATGTCATAAATATATTTTTTGCAATAGAGTAATTTTTTGAGAAGTTTATTGAGATTGGATATAAAACTAAAATGATTATTATTATAGAAATAGCTGAAGCAAATTTAAAATATAATGTCATCTCTAATTTACTGCTGTTAATACCTTTTATTTTATATAATTTAATTAAAGTAAATAATTCCGTTGGGTTATATTCTCTTATATCCGCCGATTTAACACTTGTTAACTTTTCCCATGTTTCATCGTTCATAATTTCCTTATTTTTTATTATAATCTCTGGAGGATTCTGATGTAAAAGGATTTGTTGAATATTATATGCAGTCCAAACATTATTTTCTTTAACTATTTTTTCAATTTTGTTTATCTGTTTAAGCTGGTTGTTATCATTTAAAATATATTCCTGTATATTATAAAGAACTTGTTCTGTATAAGCAATAAGTTCTATGTGTGTTATTGTATTACTCTGATTAATAAGCCAAATGTTATGATTAGTATAACCTATCCTTTTAGGTCTATTCTTCATACTATCAAGCATTGTTTCTCTAGTTGTTCTTGTTGTTGGAATAATTTGATACTCTAAATATATCATAAATATTATAAGTAAAGCTCCGATAACCATAAATGGA
>CAMWVK010000315.1 GCA_947177675.1 uncultured Mucispirillum sp. | reverse complement strand
AGTTTACACTTTCTATTCTGAGCCATGTCATTCTGAATGTTTGTGTTAACAAACAGAGAATAATCTATAAGGCGAAGAAATTTAAAGCATACAAATCTCTTTAATCTGTAACAGTTTACACCTTGATATATATACAGTTTATCAGCAATCCAGTCTCTTCGGTCGTTTCACTCTCTCAGAGAGACAGGACAGTAGTAGAATATTATTCCAGTTTACACTTTCTATTCTGAGCCATGTCATTCTGAATGTTTGTGTTAACAAACAACGAATAATCTATAAGGTGAAGAATATAGATTATGCAAATTTATACTGTATGCAGCAAATTAGAATGTGGTAAATATATGCAAGTATGTATAATTTATTTCCTTTGTCTGTTTGCAGGCTCACGAAAACATTTATTAAAAAATAATAAAATTTTATATAAAAAAAGTGCTGAAAACTTATATTTTTCAGCACTTTTATATTATAAACTGTCTATTAAGCTGGTTTATTTTATAGTTTCAAGTTCGTATTCAGTGCTGCCAAAGCCTATTTTTTTAGCATGAGTGAAGCTGTCCTGCGGATTTAAGTGAGGCCATACTTCCTGAAATACATCTTTTCCTGCTGTTTTGCATACTAAATCATAGCCTGCTTTATCAATAGCAACAGGGTCTGTTGAAGCCATAAAGCCTAAATCATGAACAAGTGGTGCATCGTTTCCTCCGTGGCAGTCGCATGCTGGCACAATAGAAGTAAGCACACTTACATATATAACTTCTTTAAAATGGTTATGAACTGCTGCTGCATATTCTACTATTTTCTGCTGTAAAGTATCGCAGGTAACATTAAAATCTGTGCCAATGGCATGCTCTGGACATGCAGATATACACATTGCACATCCAACACATTTATCGCCAATAGAAGCATGTTTAGAAATTGTAATAGCACCAGCATCGCATGCCATTTTACATCTTCCGCATGCTGTGCATAATTCTGGGTCTACAACAGGCCGCACACTTGAATGCATTTCGTTTTTACCAGCACGGCTTGCACATCCCATAGCAAGATTTTTCACAGCACCGCCAAAACCAGTCATTTCATGACCTTTAAAGTGGTTTATTACTAATAATTTATCTGCACTTGCAATAGCTGAAGCAATTTTTGCACTTTTATATATGATACCATTTGGCACATCAAGTGGAGTATAAAGTTCGCCTTTTAAGCCGTCTGCAATAATTATTGGAGTTTGGAGAGTAGAATATCCAAAACCATTTAAGTTTGCATTATGCAGGTGGTCAACAGAGTTTGTTCTCATACCTACATATAATGTATTAGTATCAGTTAAAAATGGTTTAGCACCAATTCTGTTAAGTATCTCTAATACTGGGCGAAGATATACAGGACGAATAAATGCAGTATTGCCGTATTCTCCAAAGTGGAGTTTTACAGCAGTAATATCATTTTTACCATAAATATCTGTAACACCGCATTTATTAATAAGTTTTTTAATCTTATTCAGCGGAGACTGGTTAATATTGCATTTCATACTGGAATAATAAACTTTTGCACTCATATTTACCTCTTTATTATTTATGCACATATTGATTACTGTTTACTATATCAATATGTATATAAAATATCAATTACTAAATCAGCATATTCACTATTTTAAGTAAGTATGAAAAAAGGCTTCCATTTTACTAAATGGTATTTTTTCCATATTGTCATATAAATCCACATGGTTTGCATCTTTAATAATAAGCAGCTCTTTATTACTGCCTTTTAATTTTTTGAAAGCATCTTCGCTGAAATATCTGCTGTGTGCTTTTTCTCCATGTATCATCAATACTGCATTTTGTATTTCATTACTGTATGCAAGTATAGGCATATTAATAAAAGAAATTGATGAGGTCATATTCCAGCCGCCATTAGAGTTAATAGAGCGTTTATGATAGCCACGGGGTGTTTTATAATAATTATAATAATCTTTTACAAACTGCTCTTCTTTGCCAGTTAGTTTATCAGGAAGTCCTGCAGCTTCTTTATATCTGCCTTCTTTAAAATCTTCTGTTCTTTGCTTATTTAAAGTTTCTTTTAACTTATATCTGCCTTTCTCATCAATGCTGTCAAAATAGCCGTTAGCATTAACACGACTCATATCATACATTGTTGAAATAACTGCAGCTTTTATACGCGTATCCATTGCAGCAGCATTCAAGCCAAACCCGCCAAAGCCGCATATTCCTATAATACCTATTTTTTCAGAGTCTGCATATTTATAATTGCTTAAAAAATCAACTGCAGCACTAAAATCTTCTGTATTAATATCAGGGGAAGCCGTATTTCTTGGCTCTCCAGAGCTTTCACCGGTAAATGAAGCATCAAAAGCAAGAGTAATAAAGCCTTTTTCTGCCATCTTTTGTGCATAAAGCCCAGAAGCCTGCTCTTTTACTGCTCCAAAAGGACCACTTACTGCTATTGCAGGATATTTTTTTGATTTATCAAAATTTTTAGGCATATATAAATCACCTGCTAATGTAATGCCGTATCTGTTTTTAAAATATACTTTTGTAACTGTTATATTATTACTTTTTTTGAATGTTTTATCCCAATTTTCGCTATTTTTTATATCCACAGCATATACCTC
>CAMWVK010000314.1 GCA_947177675.1 uncultured Mucispirillum sp. | reverse complement strand
ATGATATATAAAGAGCAGGTATTTTAAGCACCTGCTCATATATTTTATAATAAGTGAGATTTATAAATAAATTAAACTATTTTGTTTCCTGAACTGCTTTGCATAAAGCTTCTACAATATAATCTTGGTCATCAGCTTTCAAAAATGCACTCATTGGAAGGCTCATAATTTCTTTTGAAACTTTTTCGCTTACTGGTAAATCCCCTTCTTTAAATCCGCAGCCTGCATAACATTCCTGAATATGTAAAGGAACAGGATAGTGGATAGCTGTAGGTATGCCCTGCTCATTAAGTTTTTTAGCAACTTCTTCTCTATTTTTAACTCTAATAGAATACTGTGCATATACACTTACTTTGCCTTCAGGTATATATGGAGTGATTATATCAGTGGCATCACCTTTATAAGCAGCTTTAATTTTTGCAGTATAATCGCTGCCTATTTTTATTCTTGCATCAATTTCTTCTTTAAAGTGAGCAAGTTTTACATTAAGAACAGCTGCCTGCACAGCATCAAGCCTGCCGTTTATACCTATGTATTTATGTTTATATCTTGCAATCTGACCATGGTTTCTAAGGCTTGCAATTATTTCTGCTTCATTATCGTCATTAGTAAATACTGCACCGCCATCACCATAGCAGCCAAGAGGTTTAGATGGGAAAAAACTTGTGCAGCCTAAACTATTATAATTACAGCTGTATTTGCCTTTATCCACAGCACCAAAGCTTTGACATGCATCTTCTATAAGTTTAATATTAGTGCCTTTAACAAGTTCTGCAAATTTATCCATATCAGCAGGAAGTCCGTATAATGATACAGGAATGACAGCTTTTGTTCTTTCATTAATAAGTGGCTTTACTTTTTCCACATCAAGATTATATGTTGCTTCATCAATATCTGCAAATACTGGTTTTGCACCAGCTAATGCAATAACTTCAGCTGTTGCAATAAATGTAAATGGTGTAGTAATAACTTCATCGCCTGCTTTTATACCATAAGCCATAAGTGCAAGTAAAAGAGCATCTGTGCCAGAAGAAACACTTAATGCATGACGAGCTCCAACATAAGCTGCTAAGTTTTTCTCTAATTTTTCTACTTCAGGTCCCATAATATACATGGATGAGCCCATAACATCAAGAACTGCTTTATCTAATTCTTCTTTATAAGTATTATATTGTGATTTTAAATCTGCAAACGGAATCTGCCTGCTCATAATTCACCTCATATTTTTCATTAATGTGTTAGGTTATCATATATTAGCTTGCTTTTCAATAGTATAAAAAGTAAAATTAGTAAAAAATATTAATTTTTTAGGTGCAGGTGTGATATAAAAAAGATACTAAATTATATATTTTTGCAGTCTGGCTTATCAAATGATGGATTAAAAAAATATCTGTCTAATTTTTCATATCAGATGGGAGATTATGTTTTTTCCCTGATAACATCGCTTATTGTTGGTATTGCAGTTGCAAGATATTTAGGTCATGCAATGTATGGCATTATTTCTTTTGCAACAGCTGTATATGCTGTTTCAGTTATTATTGTATCACTTGGTGTTGATGATATAATTATGAAAGATATGATGCAGCATCCAGAAAAACAGGGCTGTATTCAAGGCTCTGCACTTTTTATTAAATTTGCAGCTGCTTTTTTAGTTTACAGCATTATTTTTATATACTGTTTTATAAACTACAGCGGAGAAAAGCTTTACTCTGTTTTGATAATAGGAAGTGCAGTTTTATTTCAGCCATTATCTATTTTTTCATGTATTTTTTTAATAAATGCTCAGGCAAAATATACATCACTTGCAAGGATGGTAAGCTATACTTTATCATCATTATTAAAGATTATATTAATAATATTTAAAGCACCTGTTACATATTTTGCCTTTGCAGTTTTTATTGACTATGCAGTGCTTTACTTAACTGTTATTTTAATGTATAGATATAAAAATTATACTGTTTCAGGCTGGCATATAGATATATCTTACATAAAATATATATTAAAAAATGCTGTTCCATTATTTGCAGCAGTGCTTTTTTTTACATTTTATCAAAAAGTTACAGTTATTATTATCAGCAGTATGTATTCTGATTATACATCAGGTATTTACAGTGCTGCCATAAGGCTTACAGAAATATGGTATATGGTGCCTGCTGTTTTAATGACAGCTTTTTTCCCTGCAGTAGTTACAGCAAAGCAGATATGCGAAGAAGAATATAATAAAAGAATAAAAACTCTTTTTTATGTTACAACAATACCTTTTATTTTAATGGCTTTATTTGCTGCCTTATTATCTCCATTAATTATTAAAATCCTTTATGGAGAAAAATATATAAAGTCAAGTATTGTTTTAGCTTTAACAATATGGTCTGTTCCATTTATATCTTTTCATGTAATATCAAGTAAATGTTTTATACTGGAAAATAAAGTAAAACACTTATTATTAAGAAGTGTATTGTCTTTTATACTGATTATAGTTTTAAATTATATTTTAGGTAGTGCATATTATTTAAAAGGATTTAGCATTGCTCTTTTAATTTCATCGTTTTTTTCTGTTTTCTTAATAGCTTTATTTTTTAAAGTTACAAGGAAATTATTTTTTATAAAAGTATCAAGCATATTTTTACCTTGTATATATT
>CAMWVK010000313.1 GCA_947177675.1 uncultured Mucispirillum sp. | reverse complement strand
AGTGAAAGCAAAAAACAGCCTGCTAAAAAAAGAGGCAGACCTAAAGCTGCTGATAAGCATATAGAAAATACTGATAAATCAGCATCAAAACGCGGCAGACCAAAAAAAGAAAAACCAGAATAATATTTAATAAGTCAAAAACCCCTTTTGTAAAAGCAAAAGGGGTTTTCAACAAAAAGGGAGTATATATCAAAAGTAGAATATTTTTTGTGTTACAAATAGTGTAATATGTGTTACAGAAAAAGTCAATAATAAATATTAGGAAAATATTATGGAAAGAGTTATATATGCAGTAGGGCTTGGTCCTGGTGATTATGAAATGATAACATTAAAAGCAAAAAGAGTGCTTGAAGAAAGCGATATAATTTTTTTAAGCGGAGGCAAAGTATTTAACAGCTTTGATGAAGTAAAAAAACTGCTTGATAATATTTACTGCGGCAGCAAGCTGAAATATTATGAATATCCTGAAAATAAAAGTAACAGGCAGGCTCATATTAAGCAGTTTGTAGAAGAAACTATTAAATATCTAGAAAAAGGTATGAAAGTAAGCTATGTTACAATGGGAGATATGACTATATATTCATCTTTTCCAGATATATATAAAGAGCTTGCAAAAAATAATGTCAAATTAAAAGCAGTAACAGGTATTTCGTCCTGCTTTGCTCCAGCATCATTAACAGGCAATTCTATTGTAGACTGGAAAGATAAGGCTGCCATTATTCCATGCCCTGAAGATTATAAAGAGATTGAAAATCTGCTTAATACATTTGCAACTGTAATAATAATGAAAATATCAGATAATGGGAAAGTTTTAAAAACATATTTAGATAATTGTGTAAATAAACCTTCTACTGCTTATGCAGTCTTTAATGCATATACAGAAAGACAGAAAATATATGATTTAGCAAAGGAATTCCCTGATAATACAGAAGAATTTTTTATGAGTGTAGTAATGATAAAAAAATAATCATATTTTTAAATAATTCTTTTGCTTTTTTTAAAATAATCAATATAATACTGCCTAACTATCTTTAAATCAGGTGACTAATGGAAAAATATTTAAATCTGCTTTACAATTTATTTATTGTTGATGATAGATATATGCTTTTAGTAAATGGTTTAATTTTTACTCTTGGTGTTACATTTGTTGCAGCCATTATTGGTATTCTTTTAGGTATGCTTTTATCTATTATGATGATTGCAGATTTAAGACCATTTAAAAATATTAAATCTCAAAAATTAGTTTTTTTAAAAAGTTTTAATCCTTTTCCAAAAATAGCACTTGTATATATTACAGTTATAAGAGGCACACCAACAGTTGTTCAGCTTTTTATTTTAGCTTATGTAATATTTGTAGGAAGTCTGGCAGATACTCCAGTATTTGTTACGGCAAGCCTTGCATTTGGCTTAAATTCAGCTGCTTATGTGGCTGAAATAATAAGGGCTGGTATTCAAGGGCTGGATATTGGTCAGATGAATGCAGCAAGGGCACTGGGTATGTCATATAAGCTTTCTATGAGAGTTGTAGTTATTCCGCAGGCAGTTAAAAAAATTATGCCTGCACTTGTAAGTGAGTTTATAGTTCTTTTAAAAGAAACATCAGTTGTAAGTATGATAGGCGGTGTAGATTTAACTTTTGGAGCAAAAAGTATAGCGTCAGTTACATACAGAGCTGCAGAGCCTTGGATTGTTGTAGCTTTAATTTACCTTGCTTTAACAACTATATTTACATATTTTATGCGTAAAATAGAAAAGAGGTTAAGAGAAAGTGATTAAAATAAGTAACCTTAATAAAAGTTTTGGTGACCTGCATGTATTAAAGGGTATTGATTTGCAGGTAAATCAGGGAGATATTATCGCAATTATCGGTCCTTCAGGCAGCGGCAAATCTACACTTCTGCACTGCATAAATAAGCTTGAAGAACCAACAGCAGGTCATATTTTTATTGATGATGAAGACATAATGAGCCCAGAGTGTAATATCAATGCTGTCCGTCAGAAAGTAGGAATGGTGTTTCAGCATTTTAACCTTTTTCCACATAAAAAAGTTATAGAAAATATTACAATGGCACCTATTCTTGTAAAAAAAGTGCCAGCTCCAAAAGCAATAGAAACAGCAGAAAAACTGCTTAAAAAAGTAGGGCTTGAAGAAAAAGCGGGAGTATATCCAAGCAAACTTTCAGGTGGGCAGAAACAGCGTATAGCAATAGCCAGAGCTCTTGCAATGGAGCCTGAATTAATACTTTTTGACGAGCCAACAAGTGCTCTTGACCCAGAAATGATTAAAGAAGTGCTTGATGTTATGAAAGATTTGGCAAAAGAAGGGATGACTATGCTGATAGTAACTCATGAAATGGGATTTGCAAAAAATGTTGCAAACAGACTTCTTTTTATGGATGGCGGTAAAATCATAGAAGATACTGACCCAAAAACATTTTTTGAAAACCCAAACAGTGAGCGTGCAAAGGAGTTCTTAGATAAAGTGTTAAATAAATAGCTTATCAGCAGTTAAGATATTTCGTTTGTTTCACTCTCTCAAAAATATATATATTACTGACCTAGTCCAATTTTTTTATGCAGATTCAAACATATAAATACAATAGTAAAATTATATTGCAGGTCTATTTTCTGAAATTGAAT
>CAMWVK010000312.1 GCA_947177675.1 uncultured Mucispirillum sp. | reverse complement strand
TTTTGCAGGCTGTATTTTATTAAATTTAAAGCCTATAACATTAAAAGAGTATATGGATAACTATAATATACCTTTTCAAAAAAACGCTAAAAAAGAAAAGAATTTTAAAGATTTAGCAGGTAAATTAAATATAATTCTATCATATGATTTTGTATATAAAAATATAGCTGATATAACAGAAAATGATATTATAAATTTCTTTCATCTTTTAAGAAATGATAGGAAGATATCACAGGCGACGCAAAATAGATATAGAACTTGTTTAAATCATATCTTTAATACAGCGATGAAAGACAGAATAGTTAATTACAACCCAGTAAAATATATTAAGCGATATAAATAAAAAAACAGGGATAGAGCTTTAAGTAAAACCGAAATAAAAGCACTACTTGAAGCCTGCAAGCAAAGCAGGAATGAAGAATTATACTATATTGTGCTTACTGCCTTATATACTGGTATGAGATACAGCAATATAGTAAATATGAAGAAATCAAATATAAAAAATAATGTCTACCAGCTTGACGGATGCGAAACAAAATCAGGCAAAAGCCAGCTTATATATTTACATCAAGATTTACTAAATGAATTAAATAACAATATGCAGGTAAACAGTATTAATGATTGCCTTTTTAAAACAAAAAGGGTCAAGCGGTCATTTAAAACTGCTTTACTTAAAGCAGGTATAGAAAATTTTAGATTTCACGATTTAAGGCGAACATTTGCAACTACATTGCTGTATAATGATGTGAATATTAAAACCATTCAAAATATGTTAGGTCATAGCTCAATTATGATGACAGAGCGATATTTAGCAAATGACAGCAAAAAAGAGCTTGACGCAATTAATAAATTATGCTTTATTTGATTTGTCAAGAAAAAAGGATGTGAACTATGATTTTTCCATAACATATTGCCCAAAAATATAATATATGATAATCAAGGTATAAAAGCGTGTTAATAGGGACATCGCCTTCTAAGCCGTGGGTCTGAGGTTCGAATCCTCATGGGCACGCTTTTTAATATATTTTGTTTATAGATTTTCTCTATATAATTTGAAAAACAACAATATCTGCTCTAAAATGATTTCTCTCTTTTTTACAAGTATTTTAAATGTTAGTTTCAAAGGAAATTAATTTTTTAGGATATTTTTTTTGATAATAAAAATGATATACAGTTAATTCTAATTTTTCTTTATAATTTTTTATATGTAACAACATAGCATTCTATAATATAACAAAAATAAATAATTCAAAAAATAACTTAATGATAATGGACTCCCTGCCTGTTTCTAAGCTAAATTGGCGGTTGCTTGTAAATGAAACAGGCAGAGGATAATTCCATTGTCGGAAGGATATTATTATGTTTATGCGTTAAAACAATCTGCCAGAATGTGAAAAAAATATTTGGCGGATATTAATCTTTCTGGTATTATGCCATATTCACGGCTTGTAGTCGCTCTAACGCCTCTTTCGAAATAATTACTTTGTCCATAGACATTCCTGCATCTTCTGAACTAGATTTACTGTTATCTGCTTTTTCTCCACGCAGAAGTTTGGAAAGTTCTGATACACTTTTTTCATTTTTACTTGCTGCAGTATATGCTGCATATTGGTTAGAATTAGAAATTAATAGAGAATCAGTCATTATAAACGCTCCTTTGCCACCCTGCTTGGCTTATGCAGTATTTATAGCAATCAGCGTGCCAAAAAAAAGACTTGCCAAAATTATAAAAAAATGAAAAATACATTTATGGTTAGTTTTGATAATGTTTCTAAAAGCTATGGCTCAAAAATTTTATTTGAAAATGTTACCTTTAATATTAATAAGGGTGAACGAATAGGACTTGTTGGCAGGAATGGCTTTGGTAAGACAACTCTTATGCATATTATTACTGGGGAAGAAGAAGCAGACAGTGGCAAAGTGTCTATTCCAAAAAATTATAAAGTTGGCTTTTTAAAGCAGCATATTAAGTTTGAGAAAAAGACAGTTATAGAAGAAGCAATGATGGGGCTTTCTGATGAAGAAATTCATGATAAATGGAAAGCTGAAAAAATTCTTTTTGGTTTAGGATTTAAAGAATTAGATATGGAAAAATCTCCATCATCTTTTTCAGGTGGTTTTCAAGTGCGGCTTATACTTGCCCAAACTTTACTTTCTAATCCTGATTTATTACTTCTTGATGAACCTACAAACTATCTTGATATTGTATCTGTCAGGTGGCTTAAAGGCTTTTTAAATTCATGGAAAGGCGAGCTTTTACTTATCACTCATGACAGAAAGTTTATGGATGATATTGTTACCCATACTGCTGGAATTCACAGGGCAAGAGTGCGTAAAATAGAGGGTAAAACTGATAAATTTTATGAGCAGATAGCAAGAGATGAAGAAATATATGAAAAAACCCGCATAAATGATGAGCAGAAGCGTAAAGAATTAGAGCAGTATATAACAAGGTTTAGGGCAAAGGCACGGCTTGCAGGGCTTGTGCAGAGCCGTATAAAAACTCTTAATAAAATGGAGAAAAAAGAAAAGCTTGAAGCTGTTAAAAATCTGGAATTTTCTTTTAAATACAAATCTATTACATCAAAGCAGATAATGAGAGCGGAAAATATTTCCTTTTCTTATGATGGTAGGAAATTATT
>CAMWVK010000311.1 GCA_947177675.1 uncultured Mucispirillum sp. | reverse complement strand
AACTGTAACTGATTTAATCAATATATTCTGGTTGTTTTTTATTTCCTTATATTTTACATCTATGCTGTTAAGTGCTGTTTTATCCGCTTTATAAAGTATGCCTTCTGAATTTATACCATAGCTTGAATATGTGCCATTATTTTCATATATTTCTAAAATCTGCTTTATTTTATCAGTCTGGTTATTTTTATAAACAGTAAATCCTCTTAAAATACTGCTGTATTCAAAAATATATTCATTATTAATAAAAATAATTGTGTTTCGTTCTGAACATAAACTTACATCTGATATATTTTTATCATGAATATACTGCTGATAATCAGATAAGAAAAAATCACCATAGTATTCTGTAACACCTATTCTTTTAATACCAGAAGATGCTCCAAAAATTATTTCGGAGCCGAATGTAATAGCAATAGTTGTGAGTTTATCTATTTCTCCAAGTTTTGATACAGTCCAGTATGGATAACTGCCTGCAAGCCTGTATATGCTGCCGTTATCTTTAAAAACAATAATACTGTCAAGCACAAGGGCTGCATATATTATTCTGCCGCCGTCTTTATATCCAATTTCTATAAATTGTGCGTCACTGTCTGTATTCCATGACCAGTTGTAAAAATCTCCTGCTCCACTAAAATATAAATTAGAATTTTGTGGTACAATAAGCCTGCCATTCTGCACTAAAAGACATGGAATTTTTTCATTTGACGGCAGAATATCAATATAGTATATCCCATAATTATTTGCACAATACAGTCTGTTGCCTTTTGCAGAAAGTTTTTGTGCAGCTGCTGTGTTTGCAGGACTGTTTGAATAGCTAAGATAAACTAATTTTTTTGAGCTGTATTCATAAAGCTCAATAGTCTCATTAAATGCTTGAGTATTATACTGAGAACCAAAATAACATATAAGTTTAGAGTTTATGTATAAAACATCTAATAAAAAATTTTTTGTTTTATAGTTCTCAAATAATTTTTCTGCAATATAATATTCTGAGCCGTTAAAGGCGAGCCTGTAAAGAGATGCAGTATTATCTGAAAATGATTCATCAGTTTCATTTACTAACAAATAAAATTTATTATTTATAACCCTTAAATATTTTATACCGTATGTGCCAAGACCCTTTGAAACATTAACACTGTATTTTACAATGGCTTTTGTTAAAGTATTTATTTCATATATTTCATAAGATGTATCATAATTTAAAATCAATAAACTGTGATCAGTAGATGAACATACTTTTACTCTTAACCCAAGGTGTTCAAAATTCATAAAATGTATTAATTCATCATCAGAAATGATATATATATCATTAGCATAACAGGCAAAAAGAGTATTGCTGCATGGAAAAAATTCAAATACTTTTATTTCATGATTTAATATCTTTATAATTTCACTATCCAGTGATATATACCCAGTTCCACGATTATCACTAAAATATATTTTATTATTATAATAGGTAGCAGCATTTGTATAAGATGCTGCACTCTGCCTTGCAGATATTCTCTGCCACATAAAAGGAGCAAAAGAAAAAGCTATTTTAGTCAATTCTCCATCTGGATTTAAATGATATACATTTGATGAAGATGATATATAAAGCCCGTCTTGATTATATATTATATCAGTTGGTGTTATATCTGTTTCTACTGAATAATTTTTATTTTCAGAAATATTTGTAATTCCGCCTGAATAAGAGCCAAAAACAGCATTTTTGCCATTGTATTCCACATTAAAAAGTCTTGCAAATTTTCTGCCTGCAAAAGAAGGCACTGCAGCATATACTGGTGAGCCTTGAAAAGTATTTGTATCCTCATTATATATAACGCCGCTTATACTGCATGCCTGATTGTCTTTAATATATTCACCGCTTATTGTGTTGCACATACCGCCTATTGGCTTATACAGCTTTATTATACCATTTTTTGAATGTCGTGATGATTTTTTCATAATACATACCCGTTATACCTTTTCATTTGATATACACCATTTTTATGAAGTGCAGTTTTTATAATTAAAGAAGAAAGCTGCATAAGCTCAGTTTTTTCATTTTCCATATTAAACTCTAATCTTGAAAGAGCTTTTATAACTGCATTATTGTAAAGGTATTCTATATAAATATGGGGAAGGTTTATATCATCATTAATATTATATCTTTCAAACTCTTTAATATAATATATTTCAGCATTAGTGCATGGCAGGATTATATTATTGTTTAAAATATAGTAACCATAAGTTTCATCAGTTATATCTTTTAATGGTATTTCTTTTTTATTATACATTACTTTATATATTTCAAGCATATCTTCAGGCACAGGGCATACTGATAATGCAGTATAAAGATAAGTTATATTAAACTGAACTTTATTAGATAACAGCAGTATTTCAAGCACAGATAAACCCTCATGAATATATGATAAAAGCTCATTATCCTGAAATTCAAAAGATGAGGTGTCATTAATTTTTATTCTTATTCTTTCAATTAATTTTTTCATATTTGCCATATTATTGCTCCTGACAAGTAATTTATTAGCTATAATATGTGGTATAAAAATACAAGTGTCCGTTATGTCCAAAAAAGATATAAAAATAGCAGTGGTTCCAAAAAATATATTAATCTAACTAATTTTCAGCTGTATTTTGCACAATAATATTATAC
>CAMWVK010000310.1 GCA_947177675.1 uncultured Mucispirillum sp. | reverse complement strand
AATATATATTATTTATAATATGTTACATTTTTATAAATATTTTCAAACAGCTTTTGCAGTAATAAGCTTTCTAATAAAATTAAGACCATTCTGATAAACAAGTGTTTTTATAGATACACAGTTTTCACCATCTGGTTTAGTCCACTGCTGCTCTACTACTCTAAAATAACCACGATATATATACTTCTGGTAAGGAACATTATTATTTTGAAGTATCTTGTTATTCCTAAGTATCTCAAACAGTCTGTTTCTACCAACCCCCATATTCAGAACTTTTGCTGCATCACCTATTGTGATAGCATCTTTGCTGTCTGCAACTGCATCATAAAATTCTACTTTGTGTTTATCAGTCTCTATTTTGGCATTCAATGCTTCTATATGTTTTGCCTGCTCTAATGCAAGCTCCAAAGCTTCAACCATTGTTGTTGGAACTTTAAATGCTGGTTGGTTAGATTTTAATGCCTGCTCCATTTCTTCAAATTTATCAAGGAATGCTATTTTATAATCGTTATAACCTTGAATATTAAACAGGTATAAATTTAAACCTTTTTTGGTAAGTAAATATTGTTTATAATTTCTGCCTAAATCATCTAAATAGCTTGATTTTACTATATCGGCTCCAATTTTAGCCGATTGTTCTGTAAGAATTTTTTCTAATTCTTTGATTACATTTTTGTGTAGTTTTCCAAACACTTTTGCCACATCTCTTGTTGAAACATATACCTGCTCATCTTTGTTTGTGAACTCTACCATGTTATTATTGATTTTAACGATGTTATCCATAACATCCTCCTGTATAATTATTTCAATAATTATTAACTGGAGAATGTTACCTTTTTAGAAGAGTATAGTTGTAAAATTAAAAATAATCTAACAGTTTAATAAATATAGATAACTCAAAATTGAGTTTAAGCCAACGGAATTTTCCGTTGACTTAATTCTTTATCTATATAGTAAATCTTTGGTATATTTGGATAAGCCAAAATTGGCTTGACGAAAATCATCATTTGGCAGACTCTCTATTGTTCGCAATATCTTACTGTGTTCTTTTCCAAATACTTTTGCTACATCTCTTGTTGAAACATAAATCTGTCCATCTTTGTTTGTAAACTCCACTGAATTATCATTGATTAAAATTTATGTTGTTATATGTTTTATATTAGATAAGTTTAGTTTACTTAATACTGCTGGCATAAGAAGTGCATTGTTTATGATAACTATTATATTAAGTGTAGGAGTATTAGGGTATCTGATATTTGCATTAATAAAAATCATAAGTTTTCAGAATAATGGTATTATGAAAAATTTCAGCAAAACAGATGGCTGTATTAATTTTATATATACATTTGCGTATGCTTTCATAAGCATTTATAGTGCAATAATAATATCAGCTGTTCCAACAGCATTTAATAGATTAGATTATTTATTTGTATGGCTGTTTATATTAAGTATATTTATGAATTTATTTACATTTAACAGATGTGTGAATATTATTCTTATTATAATGAAACATATCAGAGAAACTGATTAAAGAGTTAAAATATTTTTTATTTCAACACAGACAAAAAAAGAAAAAAAAACATACACATCTGCTGAAACTGCAGCAGGCAGTGAAAGCATACACAAAAAACAGCTATGGTATATACAGCCAGTCGTTGCATATAAAAATATGCAAAAGACGGTTGTATATATAAGAGTGTTTCTCCTCATGAAATGAGCATAAAACACTCGCATAATACAGATATGCAAGAATACAGAGCCATCATAGATAGTTCAATATACTTAATTCTGTTTAGAAGATTAATTATGGATTTAATATAAATTTATTTTTATTACCTTGTATTTTTTCTATTCTTTCAACCCTTGTTCTTTCCCATTCAGACACTGGGTCCTGCTTATTCCACACTTCAAAGAGTTTTCTTTGTTTGTCAGATATTTTTACTCCATATGTAGCTTCCATATAAAAATAAGTTCTTGCTATATCTCCCCGTATATCTTCCTTAGGCTCTGCCAGTTTACCTTCTATCTCAAAATCGCATTCTCCATATTCTCGTGGCTCACCTGCAATTATCCCGTAATGATAATTGCTTCTATCAGCATTTATCTCACCCACAGCTGGTTGAAGATTATACATATCTGCCTGCATTATTCTAAACATTTTATCTGTTTTTTCGCAGCATTTTCTGCCTTTAAACGATTTACCATTTTTGTCTGTGCATATCGGTTCTCTCCAACACTGTCTTGTGTTCCCAAAAGCATGAGCTGGAACTATATGTTCCCACTCAATGTACTTACCACGCTCAGCATTCTTTCTTGAAATATATCCACAGCTGGCTGCATCTACAACGATTTTCTCTTTACCATTAATTTGTTTATAATCATATTGACAGCCACAATAGAAACTTTTCTGATTATCATAATACACATTTTTCATCAGCTTTTTAGCTTTTGAAAAAGATTCATTATTATGTGGCAGTTTATTTTCACCAACCCCAAGTAAAATATCATTAGCTAAATAATGCATTATTTCAAAATTTAAGTCTGTCTGTGCATACAGAATATTACTCTGAAATAATATAAATAAAAAGCTAGAAAATATTAAAATTTTTCTCATATTTCGCCTCATATTTATATATAGAAATAAGATGTGAAATATGAAGATTTTTTCT
>CAMWVK010000309.1 GCA_947177675.1 uncultured Mucispirillum sp. | reverse complement strand
TCAAAATATTGATGCAATATCTCTTTCCGTAATTCATAAGAATATTTAATTCTGCGTGACATAAAAATACCCCATTTATTTGTCCAATAAATGGGGTTCGCATCATTATGCAGGCGCTGCTTTTCCATTTATAATTTCTTTTATATTTCTTGCTGGGGAAGAATGAAATAATTTTTTATATTCTCTTGTAAACTGGGTAATGCTTTCGTAACCTACGGTATATGCTGCATCAGATGCTGTAATGCTTTCAGCAAGCATTAATCTTTGTGCTTCATAAAGTCTTAATCTTTTTTGATACTGTAAAGGACTCATCATTGTAATGGCTTTAAAGTTTCTAAAAAAAGTAGATGGAGCCATATTTACTTTTGATGCAATATCATCTATATGCAAATATTCTTTATAATTATCTTTAATAAATTCTACAGCCTGATATATTTTATTACTTTGGGAGCCAAAAGTGTATAATGCTTTTAAATCTGCTCCAACAGGACCGATTAATATTCTGTAATATATTTCTTTAATAATTAACTGTGCCATAAAGCTTATTTCATCTGGCTTATTATATAAATCAATAAGTCTGCTGTATGCAGCAAGCAGTTTATTATCTGCTTTGTTTTCAGAAATCCCTTTAAAAATTTTAGCAGGAATATGGTTAATATCTTTTATTATTTCAGTAATCACTGAATTATCCACAGGCATATATACAGAAAGATATGGGTTATTTTCTGAAATACTGTAAAAAAAAGAAGCAACAGGGTAATCAATATATGTAATATTATAATATCCTTTTTTAAATATAAAATTTTCACTGCTTATATGGGTATGTTTTTCTCCATTTGCAACAAAAATAATACATGGGCACTGCATACAGATATGAGATTTTTCTGCATTATTTCTTCTGTAAAATTTTATACCCTGAAAACCAATATTAATTTCACTTTCTTCAGGCATAATACTAATAAGTTTTGATTTGATTTCTTCAAGTAATTTATCTTCCATAAATATATAATAGCATAAGTGGGAATTTTAGGCAAGAATAAAATAGTATGATGTATTGCATTATGATAATAAATACAATAAAAATAAGTATAAACTAAATGGAGGCATAAATGAATAGAAGAGAGTTTTTGAAAATTACATCATTAATGCTGGCAGGTGCAGCAGCAGGATTAAATGGAGCAGATATTATGGCAGAAGAAAATAAATCTCAAATGCCTTTAAGGGTGTTGGGTAAAGATTTTAAAGTATCAGCATTAGGGCTTGGCTGTATGGGAATGAGTGCAAATCATGGTCCTGCAAGAAATGAAAAAGATATGATAAACCTTATTGCAGAGGCTTATGATTTAGGTATTAACTTCTTTGATACAGCAGAAATATATGGTCCCCATACAAATGAAATGCTTTTAGGTAAAGCATTGAAAAAAATTAGAAAAAAAGTTGCAATAGGCACAAAATTTGGTCTTTATTATCCAAATGGAAAACAGGTAGAAGATGCAAGACCAGAAAGTATCCGCAAAGCATTAGAAGCATCACTTAAAAGGCTTGATACAGATTATGTGGATATATATTATCAGCATAGAATAGATAATAAAGTGCCTATAGAAGATGTGGCAGGCACAATGAAAGATTTAGTAAAAGAAGGTAAAATTCTTCACTGGGGCATGAGTGAGCCAAATATAGAAACTATTAAAAGGGCTCATAAAGAATTTCCTGTAACAGCTGTTGAAAACCAGTATGCAATGAGTTTCAGGCGTCATGAAGAACAGACCTTTAAAGTAATTGAATCATTAGGTATTGGTTTAGCAGCATACAGCCCTTTAGACAGGGGATATTTAGCAGGGCAGATGGATGGCAGCACTAAATTTGATAAAAAACTTGATATGCGTGCAGGGTTTCCAAGAATGAGCCCAGAAGCTATGGAAAAAAACAGGGTTATTATTGACTTTCTAAAAGAATTAGGCAGTGAAAAAGGTGGTGCATCACCTGCTCAAGTTGCTCTTGCATGGATACTTGCACAAAAAACATGGATTGTGCCTATTCCAGAAACAACTAATCTTTCGCATTTAAGAGAAAATGTTAAAGCAGTAAATATTACATGGACTAAAAAAGAAATGGAAGAAATTAACAAAAGGCTTTCAAAAATAAAGTTACACGGGGAAAGATATCAGCCTGACAGTGATGCTGCAAAAAGTGTATATAATCTTATATAAAATTCTTAAAAACCTGCTGATAAATATGCAGTTTATCAGCAGGTTTGTTCTAAATTATGTATTCATCATAAATCTAAATAATATATCTGTCTTATCTCATTTTTTTGGAAAGAATATTTACAACTATATAATAATAAAAATGAAATGCATAATAAGTTTAAAAATAGGTTTTTAAAATTAATATTATATATCAATATGTATTAATATCCGCTTTTAAAAGATGCTCCCATATTATTTCATTCTCTTTGCGACTTAATTTATTATAAGCTGTTTTTGTGGAACGATTTGCTGACTGTTTGTCTGAACGAAGTGGTTGCAGCAGCAGTGGAAAAAACAGTGAATGTTTAAGGAATTAGAGCATAAGGAATGAAATAACGAAAACTTGATTTGTGAGATTTGCGGCGTATAGATAGTTTAAAATATGCTGCAAATACATATTGTTTAATAAAATAATAGTTAC
>CAMWVK010000308.1 GCA_947177675.1 uncultured Mucispirillum sp. | reverse complement strand
TGTGTAAAAATCTATTAAATTTAATAAAAAATAATAAAAAAATATTGTATAAAATAATAAATTATGATATATAATAAACAGTAGTGAAGAAGAATTAAAAGATAATATAGCAGTAGAAGCATTTAATAATCTTAATTTTGAAGTATTACCTGATGATGAGATAATTATTCAAGAGCCTTATGAAGTAGTACAATTTGAAGATTATGAGAAATTATTAGATACAATAAATGTGATGTTTTATAATAGAAAAAATGCAAATAATTACTATTTAAAAACTAAACAAGGCAGATATATAGAATTAAATTTGTAAAAAAGGAGTTTTAGTATGAGCAACAAGATTATTAAAAGGCAGAATAAAACTCTAATCAAAAAAGATGATAAAGTAATAAAAGCTCGTAAAGGCAATGTAAAGAAGCTGCATTATCCTGCAAAAAATGGGTGTTGTGAAACTACTATTTTATTTTCTAATAAATTTAAAGTTCAGTTTGCAGATTCAAATATCAGCGATTATGAGATGGATTGTGATGTTTGTGAAACAGGTGGTCCGTATTCTGTAGGTCGTGGATTACAATATCAAACTCCACCAGACACAAAAAAAGGGCATTTTATAGAAGTTGTATGTGATAAGTGCGGTAAAAGGTTTTTATTAAAACCAGTATTGAGTGTTCACTATGAAGTTATAGCAGATAGTGATGATAATTATATTCCATTAAGAGAAATGTTTGAAAGGGGGTAATACTATTTATGACTGAATTAAAAGGAACTTATACTAACTGTAAAATAATGACTGATAATATAGAAGGATCAGCATTAGAGCAAATACAGAACTTATGTAACCACCCAAAATTTAAGGGGAGTAAAATAAGGGTTATGCCAGATGTGCATGCGGGAGCAGGTTGTGTAATAGGTTTATCTGCAGAAACAGATAATACTTTTGCGATACCTAACATTATAGGTGTAGACATATCCTGCACTGTATCTACTTATAAAATAAAATTTGATGACTGGCGGAACAATTTAGCAAAATTAGATAAAGTAATATATAATAATATTCCTGCAGGTTTTAAAATGCGGAGCAGTAACTCTAAATATGTATCATCAGAAATTATTGATAAGGTAAAAGCAACCTGTATCAGAATAAATGATATGAACCACTATAATACTCATATTAACTCTCTTGGTACTCTTGGTGGTGGCAATCATTTTATAGAGCTGGATATATCAAAATCAACTGGAGATGCATATTTAACTATTCATTGTGGCTCAAGAAACTTTGGCCATAAAATAGCAAAGTATTATCAAGATAAAGCAGAGCAGTATTATGAAAAATATCGTAAAGATATGGTCAAAAATATTATTAATAATACTCCACCATCAGAAAGAAGCAGTATGCTTAATAAATTAAAAAATGAAAGTGTAGAAATAGATAAATCATTACTCTGGATAGAAGGGGAAGAATTAAAAAATTATATTATTGATATGAAAACTGCACAAGAGTTTGCCGGATTAAATCACCAGATTATCTTTAAAGAAATACAAGAAAAAATGGGCTGGGCTGAACCATTAGAAATAATTGTTTCTAATCATAATTATATTGAATTTAAAGAAGATAAATTCATTATTAGAAAAGGTGCAGTTAATGCAGATAAAGATAAATTATTAATCATTCCATTAAATATGCGTGATGGTGTGCTTATTTGTAAAGGTAAAGGTAATAATGACTGGAATAATACTTCACCACATGGAGCAGGAAGAAGTATGTCAAGAAAAGCAGCACAAGCTAATATCTCAATAGAAGAATACAAAGCATCTATGGAGGGTATATATTCTACCTGTATAAATGAGAATACTCTTGATGAGGCTCCAGCTGCTTACAAGCCTAATATAGAAGATTATATATCAGAAACTGTTGAGATAATAGACAGATTATATCCAGTATATAATTTTAAAGCATCTATATAAATATGAGATAACTATTATTAAAAATAAATTAGTTGGAGTAAATTATGAATAAAAGAGATTTATGCAGATTTAGAGCTTGGTTAGAAGCATATGATAATGATAAAAGCACTGAAAAAAATATTGTAACTACAAAACAAATGTTTCATGCGGTAGAAAGTGCTGATGGAACAACATTATTAGATAGGAATATTGGATGCCCTATACCATTTAATCAGATATTTTACTATCAAAATGCTGTGGTGATGCAATGCAGTGGATTAAAAGATAATAATGTCAAGTTAATCTATGAAAGTGATGTTGTAGAGTTGGAATTTGATACATTCTCTATTAAAGCTGTTATTAGATGTGGTTTTTATACAGATGTTAACAATTCTTGTTTTAAATCTTTTGGCTGGTATATGCAGGAATTGCAAGGGTTTAAAGAATGTTGGAATATTGGCAGAATATTTACTGCAAATAAAGTTGTTATTCTTGGTAATATCTACGAAACAGAAGAATTTAAATATTTACAGACTATATAGGGCAGGAATAACAAAGATGGATAATATAAAAACATATAGTTTAGAAGTTTTCAAGAAAGTAGAAAATTTTAGAAATTTAGAAAATATTTCTACAGATGATGTTGTGGATGAGTTTAAAAAATGGGAAGCAATACTAGACAGCCTAAGTGAAGAAGATTATGCTGAAATGATTACCATCTTATGTAAACAATATACTAAAGAACAGTTGGCAGG
>CAMWVK010000307.1 GCA_947177675.1 uncultured Mucispirillum sp. | reverse complement strand
CACATAAATAAGATTATATTAACAATAAATAAAATATTAATACTTTCTTTCAATAACAGTTTTAAGCATATTATGAGAAATATCTGGACTTGCTGAAACTATTTTTTCATATAATTCCTGTGGCAGCTGCAAAATATATCCTGGCACCTGACATACCGCATCAATATCATATATACACTCGCCTACTACACCGCTTTCTCCAAAAAAAGAATTGACTGCAATATCTGAAACAAATTTTTTATCCTTTTCTAAAAATATTACACCAGATAAAAGTAGAAATATGAAACCGCCCTTATCGCCCTGCTTAAATATTACTTCATCTTTTGATACTGCCTTTTGATAACATTTTAAAGAAGATAATGAGTTATAGAAAAATAACTTATCAACTATACCTGCATTGCCATTGACAGCACTATACCATTTAATAAATTCCAGCTCTGTGTAATGACTCTGCACATATATAAAAACAGCAAAAAAATAAAATAATGAAAAAAGTATATATGTCCAAAAAAGTGCTATAATTAATGCACTAATAACACCATATAGTATATAATATTTAGACCATGAAATAAATAAACCTAGTATTTTTTGAGTTAAAATCATAGCTGCTACAAATAAGACAGCACCAGTTAAAACATAAGTTCCTTTTATTTTTACATTAGGAATAAACTTGTAAAGCATAAATGCTATAAAAACTGCCAGTATAACAGGATAAAAACCTGTAAGGCTGTCTAAAAATGACAAATCAATTATATTATTCAATTCAAATGTGTATATTAATTTATTTAGCTGCTTAATTACAGCCCCTGCTAAAAAGAAAATAGTTGTGGCAATAAATATAATAGGTAAAAATATTAATGAAATAAGATTACTTTGAATAATCCCTCTTTTGCATATACTTGGAAATATAACATCAAAACCATTCCTGATACTTGTAAAAACAAGTCTTGCACTCCATAAAAGACCTATAATACCCACAATTCCATAAATAGAGCTTCCACCTTTTAAAAGACCTAAATTTTCAAAAAACTGCTTATTTATTTCTGGATTAATTTCTGATAAAAGCTGGAAAAAGTAATCAGATACTTTACCATAGCCAGAAAGCCATGAATCAAGCACAAATACAAAAAATAAAGCAAGTGGAACAATAGAAAGTAGAAAATAAAAAGCACCAGAAGCTGCATGGTTTATAAGGCTTTTTTTAGAAAAAAAAGTAAAAGTCAGGTATATACGCCTTAAAAGTGTAAGTGGATAAAACGATTTTATAAGTTCCACTGGTTCAATATCTATTTTTTCTATAATCTCATTTGTAGAATAAAAATGCCTTTCCTGCAATTTAATGCCTCTAAAATCTTTATTTTATTTTACAATCATAAGCCAAATATTACAAGCATTATAACTAAAAAATCTTTATTTATACAATGCTTTTAACCATTAATAATTTATAATTGATTATAATTTAAAAATAATATATAATTATAGAAATTGTATATATAAAACTAAAAAAACAGGTAACAATGATAGATTTAAATAAACTGGGTATAGAAAAAGGCAGCAGAGTAATAGTTGCAATGTCTGGCGGTGTGGACAGCTCTGTTACAGCATTGATGGCAAAAGAAGCAGGGCTTATACCTATCGGCATAACTATGCAGATGTTTGATAATAACAATAAATTTTGGTATGATGCAAAAAATATGGCTGAATTTTTAGGCATAGAGTGGCATTTAGTTGATTATACAGAATCTTTTGTGCCAGATGTTATAGGCTATTTTATCAGAGAATATAAAATGGGCAGAACACCAAACCCATGTTCAAAATGCAACAGAGTTGCAAAAACAAAATATCTTTTTGACCAAATGCAGAAACATTGCTGCCAGTATATTTTAACAGGACACTATGCAAAAACAAAGCTGATTGGCGAGCAATATTACATACAAAAAGCAGACTATGCAGAAAAAGACCAGTCATACTATCTTTCTATGATAGAGCCTTTTCACATTAACCTGCTTAAATTTCCACTGGGAGAAATGGAGAAACCACAGATAAGGTTAATAGCTGCACAATATAATCTGCCTGTTGCAGAAAAAAAAGATTCGCAGGAAGCATGCTTTTTAGAAGATAAAGATTATAGAGAATTTTTAAAACCATATATAAAAAATGCCCGCAAAGGTAACTTTATATTAAATGGGAAAATAGTTGGTGAAAACAAAGGAATATATAATTATACACCAGGGCAAAGGCGTGGGCTTGAAATAAGCTATAAAGAGCCTTTATATGTAAAATCTATTGACAGTAAAACTGGTGATATATACCTTGGGATAAAAAAAGAAGTATTTTTTAAAGGAGTGGCTTTAAAAGACTGCCAATTTTTTCCAAATACACCATATATGGGAAAATACACAGCAAAACTCAGATATAGAATGAAAGATGAACCATGTCTTTTAGAAAGACAGATGGAAAATAAAGCAAAACTTCTTTTTGATAACTTCCAGTTTGCTCCTGCTGCAGGACAGACTGCTGCAATATATGATGGCGATATCATTATAGGAAGCGGTGTTATAGACTATACTTTTTAATTTTGTGGAGGATGAATATAAATGGCTTCGTTTGATACTGTAAGTGAAGTTAATATGCAGGAACTTGATAATGCTGTAAATAACTTAAAAAAATAGTTAAATACTAGATTTGATTTTAAAGTCTCTAATAC
>CAMWVK010000306.1 GCA_947177675.1 uncultured Mucispirillum sp. | reverse complement strand
TATAATCTAACTTCTTTATATCATTAAACGACTGAAGTGTCTTATTTACTGATAAGTTATATATGTATCACTGCTTAAACTGTTACTGAGTAAAGAGATTTGTATGTTTTAAGATTCTCTGCCTTTGGCTTAAAAATAAACACCGCTGCATATTGGAGTGATTTATTTAACTTTCTTATCACTTTTATATATTAATATTTTTCTTATTTGATTTTTTTTAAAGACTGCTGTCTATCACATATAAAAAAGACTTGCTTAAACCATTTTTGTTATTAGATAATATATAAGCCAGATGGCTGCCATCACTTGTAATATCAATATCTGCAACAGCTGTGCCTGAAAGATTTTTCTCCCATACTGGCACCATTTTATCTGTGAAAAAGTATGAGCCAATTTTGGCAGCTTTATATTTGCCTATTACATTCATTTTAGCAAGTTTATTTGAATAAAGTATAATTGAGCCGTCTGGCATTTGTATTATTCTCTGATATACAGGCACTATTATACTCTGCTCATCATATACAAAAAAGCCTGCACTTTCTCCTGTTGCTGCAACATTTACACCAGTATTTAATTTTTCTGAATATTCTAGATAGTTTGGGGTATTACCGCAGTCTAATTCTTTATATATATTAATATCTTCCCCGTCACTTAAACTAAGCACTCCATGTCTGTTAAAAAATATTATTTTATCATCTTTGTTTTCACTGCCTTTTATTAAACCAAACCCATATATAGCAGCACCATAGCTGCGGCTGTATGGAGTTGAAAATGAATATTTTTTTTCATCTTCTTTATATTCTACACCATATATCATGCCAGTCATAGCACCTTCTGTATAACTCTGGCATATAATATTTTTTCTGCCTGCCACATAATATGTGCGAAAAAAATAAGGTATATTTTTCTGCAGCATTTCAAATTTCCCATTATCATACTCAAATATATATGATGCAGGCTGATTTTTCTTTGTAACTGCTGAAACAAATAATTCATCTTTGCCGTTATTATTTAAATCAAGAGCTTCTATATTTACTATTTTCTCTCCTATGGAGTTAATAGATGCTTTTTCTATTAAAAGACCATCTTTAAGTTCATATACTATTACTGATGACCTTTCGTTCACTGCTACAAGGTAAGGACTATCCTTACCTAAAAAATAACCTAAAGCCAAGCCATAAGCTGCCGTTTCTATTTTATAGGGTTTTATATTATCTACACTTTTTGCAGTTGTAATAATTTTAACACCTTTTACAGATATATCATCAGAAAATATTTCATTTCCTTTATATGTAAGACTGCATTTTGCAGTATTTGCACCCTGTTTTTCTCTGCCGCATACAATACTATAATCAGATGTATCTCGTTCCACTAATGCACCCTGACTAAATAAAGCATATTTTAGCTGTGCAGTTTCACTTTCATCTAAAAGATTTGTTTTAATGCTTACAGGCACAGGATAAATATGATATATTTGGTTACCTTTGCCAATACCTTTATTTTCTTTTATGCTGCATACACTGTATTTTGCTTCCACACTGTCTATTACAATTTTACCAGTTTCTACCCTTTTTCTGCCTAATAATTTACCAGTTACTGGGTGCAAAAGTTCCTGACCTTCTTTTGAAGCTGTAAATTCCATACCTTTAATTACATTAGCATTTTTACCTAAATCAATAGTTACATCATGACCAGTAGATACAACGAATCCATTTAAACCCTGTGCCCAGCTTTCTGTGCGTGCAGCAAAGCTTTCAAATGTTTCTTTTGCATATATAATATTTGGAATAATGATAAGTATCAAAATTAATTTTTTCATATAATCACCACTAACCACCGCCTACAAATTTTATAAGCTCTATGATAGAGTTATTTTCAATAACTGTTTTATTAAATTTTTCTTTTGTAATGACCTGACCATTAACTTCTGCTATAATATTCTGTGATAAAATATTAAGCTGATTCATAATATCTTCAAGAGTTATATTGTCATCAAAATTATATAATTTTCCATTAACTTTTATCTGCATTATTTATCCTTTAATAAATACCTTAAAGCAGTATTAGCCTGAATATTTGCTGCAGCTGCTACCCTTGGAGCATAAAGCCCCTGATTAAATCCTGCTTCGTTTTCAAAATCTCCAATTATTATGCAGTTACTGCCTAATGGTTTCTGTTCCAGCTTATCTGTATTATAATACCCTGCCACACCTGATGCACCTATAATATAACTATCACGCATATTGTTTACACATTTTTCTATCAAGTTCATTTTAGATAAAACATTATCAAAACATTCAAGTATGACCTGAAAACCTGAAAGCTCATTTAATATATTTTCTTCATCTAAATAAATATTTACTGTCTCTATATTAATGTAAGGCGATATTTTATTTATTATTTCCTTTAAAGCATCAGTTTTATTTTTGCCGATATGCTCTATAAAATATGCCTGCCTGTTTATATTTGATGGCTCAACAATATCAAAATCAATAAGTTTTAATCTGCCAACTCCTGCTCTTGCAAGGCTGATTGCTGCATTACTTCCAAGTCCTCCAAGACCGCATACTGCAACAGATGAGTTTTTTAATATATTATACTCTTTTAAGCCCTGCCTGCTGATAAGCTGATATTCTAAATATTCTTTATCTGGCACAATACCTTTTTTTATTAAAGCAACAGTATCATTATTATTTATAATATAAGACAGGGAAAC
>CAMWVK010000305.1 GCA_947177675.1 uncultured Mucispirillum sp. | reverse complement strand
ACTTTGTATGACTGGAAGTGAGTCGTTTTGTATTTATCTGGGTCGTATCTTAATATTTTAAAATTTATAAATTTGCTCATATCGTCCTTCCTTATTCTTAGTAAACACGAGGTTTAGGTGGGAATGGTTCAACAGTAAGCGGTTTAGTTCTAACTGGTCTGTAATCCAGATTAATAGTTTTACCGCCATCAGCTATAGTTACATTTGTATGTTTCATATAGTTTACATCATCTCTTTCTGGATAATCTTCACGAGCATGGCCGCCGCGAGATTCTTTACGCATTAATGCAGATTTAGCTGCACATCTTGCAATAAGTACCATATTATTAAGTTCTAATGCTTCTACTAAATCAAGGTTATATACACTTGATTTATCAACTACTTTGAAATCATCTAATAAGCCTGCAATTTCTTCAAGTTCATTAACAGCAGCACTCATATGCTCTTCAGTTCTGTAAACACCTGCTTTTTGTTCCATAAGTTTTGTCAGGCGGGAATATACTGGACCGTAAGTATTTTTACCATTTGCATTTGCAAATTTTTCTAATAATTTAATACCTTCCTGACCTGCATTTTCTGGAAGTTCTGCTGCTCCATTTTCTTTTGCAAATTTTGCAGCTCTTTCACCAACTGTTCTGCCGTAAACAACAAGGTCAAGCAGAGAGTTTGTTCCAAGACGGTTAGCACCATGAACAGAGTTAGCAGAACATTCACCTGCTGCGAAAAAGCCCGGATAAACTTTTTCAGCATCTGAGCCATAGCCTTTAATAACTTCACCAAGATAGTTTGTAGGTATACCGCCCATTTGATAGTGAGCTGTAGGCATAACAGGGATAGGTTCTTTTGTGCAGTCAACCCCTGCAAATACTAATGCAAGCTCATGGATACCAGGAAGTTTTTCCATAATAGCTTCTTTACCGATATGGTCAATTTTTAAAAGGACATGGTCTTTATTAGCACCAACTCCTTTACCAGCAAGCACTTCTTTTACCATAGAACGAGAAACAATATCCCTAGGTGCTAAGTCTTTAATAGTAGGTGCATATCTTTCCATAAAGCGTTCGCCTTCGCTGTTTAAAAGGATACCGCCTTCACCACGAACACCCTCAGTAATAAGGTTGCCGTGTCCGTAAATACCAGTTGGGTGGAATTGGAAAAATTCAGGGTCGCACCAAGAGAAACCAGCTCTTAATGCTAATGCTAAACCGTCCCCTGTATTAATATGTGCATTAGAAGTAGTAGCAAATATACGGCAGTTACCGCCTGTAGCAAATATGATTGCTTTAGAATGGAATATATGCACTTCACCATTTTGCAGGTCAAGACATAATACCCCGCATACTCTGTCTTCATTTCTGATTAATTCTACTGCTAAAAATTCATTATAAAACTGAGTGCCTTGTGCAACTGCTTTTTCAAATAATGTTTGCAGCATTGCATGTCCTGTTCTGTCAGCAACATAGCATGCTCTTTTTACTGGGCGTTTGCCATACTCTGCAGTGTGGCCGCCAAATGGACGCTGTGCTATTTTTCCTTCTGGAGTTCTATTGAAAGGAAGACCAATATGTTCAAGCTCAATAATCATTTCTGGAGCTTTGCGGCAGAGATATTCTGCAGCATCCTGATCGCATAAGTAGTCAGAGCCTTTAACAGTATCATACATGTGCCAGTGCCAGTTATCTTCTTCATAGTTGCCAAGAGATGCAGATATACCACCCTGAGCACTGATAGTGTGGCTTCTAGTAGGGTAAACTTCTGAGATAACTGCTGTTTTAACATATTGAGATGCAACTTGTGCAGCATTAAGCCCCGCACCGCCTGCACCTACAACAAGGACATCATATTCGTGGTATTCTATTTTTGTTGTATTTATCATAATTTAACCTCGTAACACTTTTAGAATTATTAAAACAGGCTTTTTGAAAGACCAAGAATAATAAACGCAAGTGTCCAGTATATTAAGTAAAGGATAAAACGAGTGCCTTTACGAGATACATAATCATCTGTAACCATTTTTAAGCCATTGAAAGCATGGAATGTTACAAAAAGCCATAATGCAGCCATTAAGAAAGAATTGCTGCCTTCAAAAATACCGCCGCCTGCTTTAGTCATTATTTTACCAAGCAGGTGATAGCCTAATGCAGCAATTAAAACTATGCCGGAAATTCTTTGCAGTACCCATGCGATAGTGCCATTATTGCCTGTTCCTGTGTATTTATAAACTTTCATAATTACTCTCCCTCAGCTGCTTCTATATTAGCAGCAGATTCTGCTGCGATAACATCTTTAACATAGTATAATCCCACAAGGGCAAGTAATACAGCTAATACTGTAAAGACAGCAAGAAACTTCTTAAAACAGCCTCTTTCAGCAGCTCCAAAAAACTCCATAAATATGATTCTTAAACCATTCATAGCATGCCATGCAAACATAATAATGACAACTGCTTCAACATAGATGTTTTGAACAATTGTTGGCAGGAAAGAACATACACCGCCAGAGCCTAACATATGCAGGATAAAATAAAGCACAAGAAGAACACCAGTCACTCTGTGCAGCATCCATGCAGTCATACCAGGGTGTTTACGGTAGCCCATAGCCGAAATTTCTAAATCTTTTCTAGGCATAAACGCACTCCTTTATTAAATTATATTAAATTTATATCATCTCTTTTTAAGATGCTAAATTCCTTAATTAGTATGAAAAATAGAATATGTAGATTTTCGCACTTTTTTAT
>CAMWVK010000304.1 GCA_947177675.1 uncultured Mucispirillum sp. | reverse complement strand
ATTACACCTCTTGATATATCAAAAACCTTTACAGTTAAGATTTCGGAAAATGAAACAAGTATCAAAAAGCTTGAGTATGAATTAAAAGATATAGCTAATTCTAAAGTAATTGAATCAAAATCATTTACGGCATTTGATACAAAGGATGGCTATAAAATTGCAAAGATAAAACTTTCTGAAGGTCTTGATACAAGTATAGAATATGGTATGCAAATAACGCTAACTACAAGCTTAAGTAAAAAAATAAATTTCTATACCAGAATTAAATATTATGAAAGTGATTTCTGCCTAAAAGAAAAATTGAACTTTGTTCAAAATTTTCATAATGCTACATTTAATAAAGAAAAGTCATTTAAAATATCACAATATCTTGAAGCAGATACAAGTGATAATTCATCATTTGCAGATATAGATATACATTCAAACTACAATCTAATTATGTGGGGAAAATTAAATCCTGAAATAATAACTGAAATAGTACCCACTATAAAAGAGCTTAATATAGAAACTGCTGCTATAGAACAAGAATATTATATTAATGCTAAAACACCTACAGGCATGGAAACATTTATGGTAAAAGAATTTTATCGTATAAGATATTCAGGAAGCAGAATGTATCTTCTTAACTTTAAAAGAACAATGGAAGCATCATTTAATCCAGATTTTATTTCACTTAAGAAAAACGAACTTAAAATAGGAATTTCCAATGCACTTGACTTAAATATAACTGCCAGTGAAGATAAACAACTATTTGCATTTGTTAGAAATGGCTCCCTCTGGTATTATAACCTAACAGAAAATAAACTTTGTCAAGTGTTTACATTTGAACAAAATGATAAGAATCTTATAAGAGATGGCTATGACAATCATGATATAAAAATACTTAAACTTAATACAGATGGCACTATGAGTTTTGTTGTATATGGATATATGAACAGTGGTGATTATGAGGGCAGAGTTGGTATAGTTCTATATAATTATCTACCTGAAGATAAACAAATAATTGAGCGTGTATATATTCCTCTTACTACAACTTATGACAGACTTAAACATGATTTTGGAGACTTTTGTTATGTAAATGAAAAGAATATATTTTATTTTTCATTAAATGACAAAGTTTATGCATACAATATTTCATCAAAAAAATATGAAATACTTACAGAAAATGCAACAAAAGATGATTTCATAATGCTTCAAAAAGCTAAATGTTTTGTCTGGTCTGATGCATCAAAGAAAAATTATGCTGATAATATAACCATATTGAACCTTGATACATCAGAAAAACTTGTTGTTTCATCAAAAAAGAAACAAAGTATAGTAGTTCTTGGTACTATTGACTCAAATATAGTATATGGATATGTACGAAATAAAGATATCCACGAAAACACCAGTGGTGAAATTATAAAGCCTGCATACAAACTTATAATCTCGGACTGTAATGGAAAAATACTTCGTGAATATAAAAATAAAAATATCTATGTAACAAGTGCTACTGTAGATGATAATGTAATAAGACTTAATAGAGTTAAAAAGGTAAATGACAAATTTAAAGAAACTACAGATGATAATATAATGAATCAAAAAAATAATAAAACTGCCTCTATAAGAATTACAACACGAGTAACTGAAAAGGCACTTACTGAAAAGTATATATCACTTCCTGCAGGATATTTGCTAAATAAAAAACCTGATGTAGAATCAACAAAATATGTTCTTGTCACTGATAATACAACATTACATCTAAATGAAAAGGATATTTCATCATTAAAATATTATATATATGCATATGGTGGAATAACCGCAAGTCTCACTGATGCTGCCGAAGCTATAAAACTGGCAGATGAACAGATGGGTGTTGTTATGGATAATAAATCCCATATTATATGGGAACGTGGAGGTAAATTTATATCCAAAGAATTATCAGGTATATATTATCCCGATAATTCTACTTCAACAATAAAATCAAGTACACAAATGCTTTTACAGTCTGCACAGAACACAGTATCTATAGATAATTTAAAAGGAAAATCAATAATGTCAATGCTTAATGATTATCTTGAACAACCTGTCAACCTTACAGGCTGCACTCTTGATGAAGTGCTATATTTTGTAAGTAGTGGCAAACCTGTAATAGGCATGCTTGATAATACTCATGCTGTGTTAATAACAGCCTATACATCATCAACAGTAACATGGATGGATCCTGCTAAGAAAAATAGTACAGTAGCTTCTATAATAAATGCAGAAAAAATGTTTAAAAATGCAGGATATGTATTTGTAAGCTATGTATCAAATTAATTTATTAGAATAAAGAAAGAGTTATTACTCTTCTCATTTCATTACTTGCCTATATTGATAGGAATAACAAGCAAAAATAGATAAGCCTACTTGACTGGTCCAAGTAGGCTTATTACCATGGGAGATCAACCACTTTGTTGGCAGTTGCTCCTTTTATGGTTATAATATATCATACACTTTATTTTTTCAAGACTTTTTTAATTTACATATAAATATTATAGTAATTTATAATAAATCATATGTGTTTATAAATATATATTTTTAGTAATTCTGCCAATAGATTTTCACACAATAAAAAGATAAAATATTTATACCTGATTTTCATTATAGAAGCTTGGAAAGGACATTCTATATGAAAAAATATAATCAAAATAAATACATCATATTATGTAACTTTTTAACCTCTGTTATAATAGTAATTCTAATTATCCTATCAGTATCA
>CAMWVK010000303.1 GCA_947177675.1 uncultured Mucispirillum sp. | reverse complement strand
CTTTTAATAAAATATCATTAAAAAATACCCACATCTTTTTACCCAATAACACCACCTTCAGATCCTACAGTCCAGCCTGAAAAATCATAAGTTTTATTATTTAATTTTGCCTGATGATATAAATATTCTGTGCCTACACCTACAAATAAAAATTTAATTGCCTGTAATCTTAAACCAGCTTTTACTGAAACACCAACATCAAAAGATGATGCAGAATCTTTATAAGAACTAGAACTGCCAAGAAGTTCTTCTGTTGAATTTATACCTGTAAAATGAAATGATGGACCAATGCCAAAATATGGTCTTAAAGAAATCATATCAACACCTAACTTTGGCTGCAGCATTAAATATGGTTTCATATCAAAAGACCATAATAAATTTGTTGCTTCATAAGGATAGTTAGTTCCACCAATATTTGCACTGCTGTAATAATTTTGAGTTTCCCATCTGCCGCCAAGAGTAAGTTCCAAACCAATAAAACGCCATAAATCGCCTCCAATAGTAATAGTTGCAGGACCCTGCAAACCTTCCATTGCTCCACTGTCTGGAAATGTATAAGAATAGCCTACTAAAAACCAACCATCATTGCTTCTAGATTTACTTTCTTTTGCATAAGCATTGTTAAAAGTTACTATAAATAATGCAGCAATGATAAAAAATTTAATAAATACTTTCATTTTTCACCTCATATAATCAATATTGTGTGTGATAATCAAATTAAAAAACTATGCCTACTTCGCCGCCAAACATAATACCTGATGCATTATATTTATTTTTTACACCATTATATTCTACTTCTACAGGATTATATAAATATTCTATGCCTACACCAAACAAAAATCCATTTTCAATAAATCTTACACCAGCTTTTGCAGAAAATCCATAAGAAAATATGTTATTTTCATAGTTTGTATTATTTGCAGATATCTGCGGACCTATGCCAATATATGGCAGCACATCAAACATACCTGTATCAAAACTTGGCTGAATTAGAAAATCAAGACGGATAGGCATTGTGTTAATATCAGTATCTGCCTGTTTTGGCTGTAAATCCCATAAATAGCCAATGCTGAAATCTATAGCCACCCAATCTGTAACCTGACCGCCTATTGTTAAATTTACAGGTCCCGTAGGAGCTTTTGCCCCGCTTTCTTCTGGCAGATAATAGCTGTAACCTAAATTTATCCACATATCTTCTGCATAAGAATAACCAGCAAAAGACATTAAAAACATAATTGCTGTTAATATTTTTTTCATATAACACCTCATAACTAGTTAGTAGTCGTAAATTATACTAATATAGTTACAAAAAATATAATGTTTTATAAAAATTAAACCCACATTATTAATGCGGGCTTAAAAAACATATTCCTAAATATTACTTATTCAAAGCTTTCTAGACTTTCTGTATCTTTTTGTTTTAATACAACTCTTATTTTTTTTACTCTATTGCCATCTACTTCTAAAACTTCATATATACAAGCTTCATCTTCTGCTTTATCACCAGCAACAGGCACTCTGCCTAAAAGATTAAATACATAACCTCCAATTGTTACCTGTTCTTCATCTTCAAAGTTAATACCAATTCTTTCACCAGAATCTTCTAATGATGCCATGCCATCAAATTCAAATGTATTTTCATTTATCTGCTTACATTCTTCTGTTTTTTCATCATGCTCATCAGAAATATCACCCATAATCTCTTCAATAATATCTTCCATAGTTAAAAGACCAGCTGTGCCACCATATTCATCTAAAACTAATGCTGTATGGATTTGGCGTCTATTCATTTTTGCAAGTATATCTGAAATAGATGCAGTTTCTGGCACAATAATCATCTCTCTGACAAGTTTTGATAAATCATAACAGGGACTTTGTGCAAGCTGATTTTCAAATAAATCTCTAATATGTATCATACCAACAATAGAATCTTTACCACCTTCACAGTAAGGGTATCTTGTATGGTTTGATGCCTTAACAATAGCAAGATTTTCTTCATAAGTTTTGTCAGCAATAAGACATACTATATCTTTTCGCGGTGTCATAATTTCTTTTGCAACTGTATCTGAAAAATCAACTGCATTTTTAATAATTTCTTCTTCAACAGTATCTAATACACCACCTTTTACACTTTCGCCAACAATAAATTTTAGTTCTTCTTCAGAATGGGCAGTTTCTGCTTCTGATGCAGGGTGTATTCCCATTCTTTTTAAAAAAAATGCTGAAAGAAAATCAAATGTTTTAATTAATGGGAAAAAAATGACCCAGAAAAAATGAAGAGGAGCAGCTACTTTTAAAACAGCACCCTCTGTTTTAGCAATAGCTACAGATTTTGGAATAAGCTCACCCATTACCACATGTAGAAGGGTCATAAAAGTAAATGCTATAACAAAACTTATAGTATGAAGCAGAGTTATATTATCGCCAAAAAAGTCTGAAAATAAATATTCTAAAATTCTTGCAAAAGCAGGCTCACCTATCCAGCCTAATGCAAGAGATGATAATGTAATACCTAACTGAGTAGCACTTAAATAAGAATCAAGCTTGTGTGTCATTTCAAGAGCAAGTTTTGCATTTGGTCTGCCTATTTTAACCAACTCTTCTAAACGAGAACGCCTTATTTTTACAACTGAAAATTCTGATAAAACAAAGAAACCATTGAGTAAAACGAGAAGAACAGCAAGCCCCAGCATCAGAACCGACTCACCAACATTAATGTCCATTATACTCCCTGTAACTTAAATTATTCCGATTAATAATCGGTATTCTATAC
>CAMWVK010000302.1 GCA_947177675.1 uncultured Mucispirillum sp. | reverse complement strand
GAGTGCGGGGTCTGCCTTCAGGGCCGTAAATTTATTTTAAATAATGTTTAAAATCGTTTAAATTTATTTCAAAGGTGGAACATTATGATAAATAGAGACTTATTTCAAAAAATAATGGATAAATGTAATAAAAGAAACTATTACCCAGGGATAGATATGTTCATTTTTCAAAATGAAGAAACAATTTTAAAAGCATTGAAAATGAATGTGTCTATAAAAACAATATACGATATAATTATTGATGAAAGTGGTATTAAAGTATCATATCCAACAGTTTTAAAAAAAATTAAAAAACTGAAAGCTGAAAATAAAATCCAACCTAAACAATTACAACAGGAAAATGTCAGTGTTACCAGTGTTGCCGCTGTTATCACTGATGAAATGCCAAATAATAAAAATGAAGAACAAAAACCACCACTGAGCAAGAATAAACAAAAATTGGAAGCATTGAAAAAGAAATTAGAAGAAACAGATGGCATAATTGATGGTGATAAATATAGAGATAAATTTGTCTGGACACCAACAAGAAGAGAATAGGTATAAAATTATAAATTTAAAAGGAGTTTAAAAAATGGTTAAAAATTTTCATTTTATTCTGCAAGGAAAAGGAGGAGTAGGTAAACTACGGTATCTACTTTTATAGCCCAGTATCTAAAAGATTATTTAAAAAAAGATTATCTAGCAATTGATACTGACCAAGTAAATGCCAGCTTTTCCAGTTTCAAAGCATTAAATGTGCAGTCATTAAATATTATGGAAAATAATAATATTAATGCTCGTGGCTGGGATGTCTTACTTGAAAAAATGATAAAAACAGATAAATCTAATGTTATTATAGATAATGGTGCCAGCTCATTTGTGCCATTTATAGCCTATGCTGTTGAAAACTCTATGATGGATATAATTACATCTGATATTAATAATTATGAAAGCAATGTATATATACATGTTATTATTGCTGGTGGTGAAGGTTTAGTTCACACACTTGGTGGATTAAACACAATATGCGAAAAGTTTAATCAAGATAATGTTAAAATTATTGCTTGGTTAAATCCATTTTTTGGTAGTATTGAGCAAGCAGGAGCACAGTTTGAGGGTATGGAAGCATATAAAAAGAATAAAAGTAAAATCCTTGCTGTTATGCGAATAGCTGAATATACAAGAGATACCTTTGGAAAAGATATATCTGATATGCTTACAAGTAATAAAACATTTGCGGAAATGATTGAATCCCCATCTGTTTCAATCGCAAGCAGGCAACGATATTTAATTGTTCAAAAAAATATTTTTAATATGATAAATTCAATAGATACTATTTTTGACGATGAAGAATAAAAAAGCAGGGTTTAAAGCCCTGCTAAATTTCACATAATAATTTATCAATATAATTTATAGGTGTTGCTTTTTTATTATTATTAAAATCATTATAGTCACAGCTTTTGAAAAGCCATCTTTTATTACACCACCTAGCCATTCTTTTAAGTTCTGATGAAACTGGTTTATTTCCATCACGATATGGCTGCATAAAAGGCACAAGATTATATTTTTTAAGCTCATTTAATCTATAAAGTGTATCTTCCACATCTATACATAAAACATATACAAATATATCTTTTTTATATCCATATTTTTTTAAAAGTTCTGCTGCATTTAAAACAGTATTAAGCATTGCTTTTGTATCACAAGAAAACCTTATATATCTTAACCATTTTATTTTTACCAAAATCTTTGCCACATTATCATCTACCAGACGGGATCTAAACCTTGATTAAAATCAACTTTATAATTAGACTTTGTAAGATATTCTATTTCAGATATTCCAAAGCTGCTGGCAAGAACATTGTTATCTAAAAATATAATTTTATTTGTATCTTTTCTTGCGATTTCTTCTACCTTTTTATAAGGTTTAATACTGCCTTCTTTTTTAGGCACAACACACCAAGCACAATTTCTGATACAGCCACGAGTTAAAAACCCAACAGCATAATCACAAGCTGGATATATAGTGTAATCAGGATACATATTATCTATTTCATCAGATAATTTTTTATGTATATCAAATCCAGTGTCGCCTTTTTCTACATTAGGCATATAAGATACTTCTTCTTTTTAAAAAGAGAAAATTTTACTATAAAAGACTTTATCATACATAGTATTTAAAGCAGGGACAAACCAATCAACATTATGTCCTGCCTGTTTATAATAAGCACTGATTTTCATAAGTGCTAAATTTGGAAATTTATAAGAATCGGTTAGTATTCCAATATTCATACTAAATCCCAGTATTTAAGCACTTTTGAAAATTATTTTGAGCATAATTCATATACCTAGTATATTCATCAAAAATATATTTCATTTTTTCATCATCTTCCAACCCATTAATAAATTCAAAAAGACTTAAATGACGGATTACATCTGCAATATTTGGATTTGAATATAATATAAATATCTCTTGTTCAATTACAGAATATTTGTCTCTTATATCCTGCTCAAACCTGAAAATAAAAAAACTGTCAGCTATATGTTGCATATCAAGAGCTATTTGATAATTTTCTACTGTAAAAATTCTGCAATGCATATAAGGTTGGTTAGGATAAAGAAATTCAAATTTATCTTTTGAAATCACAAAATTATTGTGAGTAGCTAAATCTATTTTGCTGGTAGTGTATGGATAAAATATTTTATTACCAACCATCACTTTTGGTGTATTATCTCTATTAGAAACAAATTCTCTAATAGTAGAAATATCAATATCAGTTGCAAAATCATTTTCAGCTGCAATGTATATATTT
>CAMWVK010000301.1 GCA_947177675.1 uncultured Mucispirillum sp. | reverse complement strand
ATATAAGCAAGTATTCTATTGTAATAATATATAATTTATTATATATAGACTTAAACATAATATTTGGAGATATATATGAATGAATTTGACAAATTAGTAGATATAGTAAAAAAACTTCGTGCCCCTGAGGGCTGCCCATGGGACAGAAAACAGACATTATACAGCTTAAAAGATGCTCTGCTTGAAGAAACATGTGAGTTGATTGATGCTCTTGATAATAAAGACATTGAAAACATTAAAGAAGAACTTGGAGATGTGCTTTTACATGTAGTATTTCACTCGCAGACTGCCTGTGAAGATGGTCTTTTTAATATTGAAGATGTTGCCCGCACTATTAATGAAAAATTAATACGCAGACACCCTCATGTTTTTAAAAACGAACATTATGAAACAGCTGAACAGGTAAAAGAAAGATGGGACGAAATTAAAAAAGAAGAAAATAAAGATAAAACAGCTCCAGAATCAGTGCTTGATAAAGTGCCAAGAAATATGCCCTCACTAATACAGGCTGAAAAACTACAGAAAAAAGCATCTAAATATGGCTTTGACTGGGATAATTCTGAACAGGTATTTAAAAAACTACAGGAAGAGTTAAATGAGCTCTATGAAGCATATAAAGAAAAAGATAAAGAGCATATCAGTGAAGAATTAGGTGATGTAATATTTGTGCTTTCCCGTCTTGCAACTCATTTAGATATTAGTGCTGATGAATCTTTAAGAAAAGTAAATAATAAATTTCGTAAAAGATTTGGGTATGTGGAAAAAGCATTAAAAGATACAGGCAAAACATTAGAAACTGCATCTGTTGCAGAAATGGAAGAAAAATGGCAGGAAGCAAAAAGAAAGGGGTTATAGTGCAGATATTCTTCTGCTGTTTATGAAGCGGAATAAAAAATAAGAGCAATATATAAAATTATAATCATAGAAAACTATTTTGACAGACCTTTTTACCTGCTCATTTTTAGATTTTACCCCCAGTATAAATCAGATAAAAATTTGTTTACATATCTAGTGTAATTATGATACTATCATAACTTAATTATAAATAAACTGGAGTTTATAATGAATAACTGGATGACTTATGCTGCATTTATACTATACTTTTTAATATTAATCTCTATGGGAATACATTTTTATTTTAAATCCCGCAGGCTGGAGGATTATTTATTAGGCGGCAGAGGTATGGGAAGCTGGGTAACAGCACTTTCTGCACAAGCAAGTGATATGAGTGGCTGGCTTTTAATGGGGCTTCCTGGGGCAATTTATCTTGCTGGTATGAACCAAATATGGATAGCTGTTGGGCTTATTATAGGAACATTCTTAAACTGGATTTTTGTTGCTGCAAGGCTTAGGCTTTATACTGGCGAAACAGGTTCAATGACATTATCTTCTTTCCTTGGCAAACGGTTTAAAGACCCTACTAATTCTTTAAGGCTGATATCTTCAGTTATTACATTATTATTCTTTACAGTTTATGCTGCTTCTGGGCTTGTTAGTGCAGGCAAACTTTTTGAATCAATGTTTAATATAGATTATACAACTGCAGTAATTATTGGTATGGCTGTAATGATATTTTATACACTTTTAGGCGGTTTTTTAGCAGTATGCTGGACAGATTTAGTTCAAGCACTGCTTATGGTTTTTGCAATTGTTGTGCTGCCTTTTATTGCATACAACAATATTGACCCTGATACAATGACAAAAGCATTTGCAGCAAAAGACGGCACATTTAACCCTATTCCACAGGGTGCTGTTATCGCAGTAATATTATCTATAGTTTCAAGTGCTGCCTGGGGGCTTGGATATTTTGGGCAGCCACACATACTTGTTAGGTTTATGAGTGTAAAAAATATTAAACTTCTTCCACGCTCTATAAGAATTGCTATGATATGGGTTATTATATCTCTTACAGGGGCTGTTGTTATTGGACTTCTAGGAATACCTTTATATAAAGAACTTCCAAGCGGAGATGAAGAAAAAGTGCTTATATATATGATAAGAGATTTTGTATCTCCATATTTTATAGGTGTGCTTTTAGCAGCTATTTTAGCAGCTATTATGTCTACAATATCATCTCAGCTGCTTGTATGTTCGTCAACTTTAACAGAAGATATTTATGCTAGTGTTATTAAGCCAAAGGCAGGAAGTAAAGAACTTCTTTTTGTAAGCAGAATTTTTGTGTTTATAATATCAATTGTTGCTCTTATTCTTTCTTTTGATAAATCAAGCAATATTTTTCAGCTTGTAACATTTGCATGGGGCGGTTTTGGTGCAGCATTTGGACCAGTTGTGCTTATGGCTCTTTATTCTAGAAAAACAACATGGTATTCTGCACTTGCAGGTATGGTTGTTGGGACAATAGTTATGCTTACATGGTATTTTACAGGATTAAATAAATATATGTATGAAATAGTTCCCGGCTTTATATCAAATATTATTGTAATGTTTACTATAAATTATTTTAAACCAAACACAAATAAAGAAATAGATGATGAATATAATAGAGTTCAGCAATATTTAAAAGACGGCTATACTCCACCAAATAAAGATGGTGAAGCAGACTGCTGCAGTTAAGGATATGATGGACTTGCCTAAAAAGTTTATATTAAACCACATTAATAAATTTATTTTCCTGTAATGGAGTAAGTCCATACTTTATATTATATTCCTTTAATAACTTTTTAAAACTGTTACTACAAACTTCTTAATCTTATATTTATTTTCTTACCATATAAGCTTCTTATATAGATTATCCAATATTTTTATGTAAGTCCAAATTTTAAAAAATGGAGTATAGC
>CAMWVK010000300.1 GCA_947177675.1 uncultured Mucispirillum sp. | reverse complement strand
ATTATATACTGCTTCTGCTGAACACATTTTTATATACTTTAATATTTGATAAGCCTAGAATACAGCTTTTGAATTTAGACCAGTATGATACTGCACTTCTTATTACACTTGCAGCTCTTTTTAATCTTGTGCTTTTTTACCTGCTTATGCTTTCTAAATGGGTGTTTATTATAATAAATCCTGTTTTATTTTATATAGGCTCAGTAGGTGCAGTATATGCTGATAAATTTCATCTTGATACAACAGAATATTCTGCAACAAAATTTTTACTGCATAATACAATAAAATCTTCTATTTCAGAAAATACAACTTATACTGTTTTTATTACACTTATGTTTTTACTTGGTCTTGCTTTTGGTTTTATCAGATTTTTCTTTGCAAGAGATAAATCTGTTATCCGCAGAGGGCAGGTATTTGCAGTAATATTTCTTATTTCTGTAATCTGCTATACTAATATTTATAATAACTTTAATCAGTTTGTTTTACAACCTTATGCCTTTTTTAAAAGTGTTAAAAATTATACTATATCATATCTTTCTTATAAATTCTCTGCAAATATTAGGCAGGATAAAATAAATGCTGTTAAAACAGATGATAATATTACAGGTATAGTTATATTACTTGATAAACTTGCTAATACACCATTTAAAGAAACCAGCTCCCAAATATCATCAGGCAGCAGGATTATAATACTTGATAATGTTAAAACTGATTATGCAAATAATTACAGCACAAGAAGTGCAGTATTAACAGGTGCAGCAGCTGAAAATATTAATGACATAAATAACAGCAAATCTTTTATCAGTATGTTTCAAAATGCAGGATATAATGTGGAATATTTTGCTGTTTATAATTCTTTACTGTCAAAAGATGCTCTTGCATATAATATTGTAAAAAATGATACTAAAAATATTACAGAAAAATATACGAATAACAGCCCTAACCTTTTTACATCACTTGCTTATATTAAAAAATTTACATCAAAAAATAACGGCGGACTGTTTATTGTTAATGCAGAAGGTTCTGCCCCATTAATTAGTATGAGATATAAAGATTTTATAAATAATAACACATCTGGTGATGAATACAGCCAGTATATTGATTATATCTATGCCTATCTTCTTGAAACTACTGAGCTTTTAAAAGATAGAAAAGCATTTATTGTATTACAGGGTTTAGAAGGAGAAAAGTATAATAATGGATTATCTGCAAATAAAGACAGCACATCTGCTATGATAATATGGGTATCTGAAAAATTAAATCAAAAATACAGCACTGCTGATATTATTTATGCCCATAAAAATGATATTGTATTAGATGATACTTTATTTAATACACTTTCAGGCTGCTTTCAAATGGATAATGCAGTGTCTAATAATGGAAGAAATCTATGCAGAAAGAATTAGACACTGCTGATATTTTAATTAAAAAATTAAATCTTGCTCCACATACAGAAGGCGGATATTTTAAAAGATATTACCAGTCAAACAAATATATTATGAAAGATGACTGTGTAAAATGCAGGGCAGGAAGTGCAATATATTATCTTTTAAAAAAAGGCCAGTTTTCTGCATGGCATTCTATATTATCCGATGAAATATGGCATTACTATAAAGGCGGACTTTTAGAGATATATGAAATAAAAAAAGACAGCTCACTTATCTGCCATAAACTTGGTGATAGTCTCATATATAATGATGCATCTTATAGTGCTGTTATAGAAAGCAGAAGTATTTTTGCTGCAAGAATTATTGAGGGCGAATATATATTAACTGGATGCAGCCTGCATCCAGAATTTTCTTATGATGATTTTATTCTTTATAAAAAAGAAGAAATGCTTTTAAAACATCCAAATCACTCTGATATTATTAATATGTTTTATTAAAATAAGTAGTAGAATGATGTTACATATAAAGGCAGTGCAATCATACTTACTACAAATGACCATACTGTAAGTATTGTAGAATATTTATAATCACAGCCATAATATTTACTTAATATTGTTACCTGATTCATTGCTGGCATTGCTGCCTGTAAAATATATACTTCCTGTCTGTCTGAATTAAATGATGTAAAAAACATCATAATAAAAAGAACAGCAGCTGGAGAAACAAGAAATCTTCCAATCATTACTGCCCAGAAATCTTTTGTAATTTTAAAATCAGATAACTTCATCTCTGCAAATACCATACCTATAAATAATGTGGCAAGTGGTGAAGTCATATTGCCAAGCATACTGGCTGGTTTTTGCAGCATTTCTGGCAGTTTAAAACCAGCAAGCACAAATATTACTGCCACTACTGTTGCTGTTAAAGATGGTGTTAAAAGAGCCTTTAAATTAATACCGCCTTTGTAACTTCCTGATGATTTCTGAATAGAATAGACCCCAAGTGTCCAAAAAAGGATTGTATTTGCAATATAGTATTCAAGAACATACGCAACGGAGCTGTCCCCTAGTAATGCCTGATTTACGGGAAGACCAATAAATACAACATTAGAATACACAAACAGGGTTAAAAATACCCCCATATTTTCCCTTTTCACTTTGAAAAGCTTACCAGCAATATATCCTAATGGATAAAGAACAGCAGTTGCAATTAATGCAGCCAAAATACCTCCTGCTGATTCCATAAACTGTGCTTTTGTAAACTGGTAAGGAAGTGCAGATAAAATATAAGCTGGAAATGTTAGATTAACAACAAGCCATGCTATTCGTGAGCCAAACTCTGTAGATAAAATTTCTTTTTTTGTAAGAATATAACCTACTGCAATTAATAAATATACAGATATAATACTTT
>CAMWVK010000299.1 GCA_947177675.1 uncultured Mucispirillum sp. | reverse complement strand
GAGTCATATATTGAGCAGCCTGATGCAAAAATTATAGCAGCAAAAGTATATGCAGACAAATTTAATAATAAATTTATAGGTCATATAGTGAAAGATACATATTCTTTTAAATGCAGAAACTGCGGATTTGAAACAAACCAGTATAAAGATGACTGTTCAAAATGCAGTGCTTATGACAGTATCTATCCAAAATAACAGTAACAAGGCAAAAATGGAAAGACCAAAAAATGTTACACCAGCAATGGCACAGTTTTATGATATAAAAGAGCATTATCCAGATTCTATTCTTTTTTTCCGTATGGGTGATTTTTATGAAATGTTTGGTGATGATGCTGTTACGGCTTCTAAAATATTAGGTATTGCTCTTACAAGCCGTAATAAATCATCAGAAAACCAGATACCTTTGTGCGGTATTCCTTACCATTCTTATATGCCATATCTTGTTAAGCTTTTAAAGGCTGGTAAAAAGGTGGCAATTTGTGAGCAGTTAGAAGACCCTAAAATGGTTAAAGGTGTTGTAAAAAGAGGTGTAACTAGAGTTGTTACTCCTGCTACAGCATTAGAAGATGAAGCAGTTGTTACTTTTGATAATAACTTTTTGATAAGCCTTTATGCTGAGCTTGATAAAGTATATATGGCAGCAGTTGATGTTACCACTGGTGAAACATATCTAAAAACTATACCAGTAGATATATTAGAAGAAAATACTCATTTAATGGAAGCAAAGGAAGTTATTGCAAATATTGATGTAGATATAAATAACATACCTGTAACTATAAGAAATACTGGAAAGCATTATAATACAGCATTAAACAGAGTGCTTGCTCATTATTCTGTTACAAGTGAAAAAGCGTTATTCATTGAAGATAAAGGGTATATCTGGTCACTTGCTATGATACTTGATTATCTTGATGATTTAATACTAACTACAAAACTTATGCTGCCTGTTACATTAAATGATGCAGATAATTTAATAATAGACAGTGTCGCTTCTTTCACATTAGAGCTTACAAACTCTACTTACGGCAAAGATAATACGCTATTTTATATTCTTAACCAGACATCTACACCAATGGGTGCAAGATTTTTAAAAAATACCATTACAAGACCTTTAAGGAATACTGCCCAGATTAATGCAAGGCTTGATATTGTAGAATACTTTATAAATAACCCGTCATTTTTAAGCACAATTAACGGGCTTTTATCAAATATATTTGATATAGAGCGTATTACCTCAAGACTTATTTCAGGCAGGGCTACACCAAAAGATTTAGTATGGCTTAAACTTTCTATAAAAAATATTCCAGAGCTTGATGCTATGCTGCAGTCTGTGCCTGATATTTTTGCAAAATATAAGCTTGATACACAGGAAGAACTGTATTTTTTAATTGAAAAATCAATAAATGATGAACCGCCTGCAGCTATTAAGGATGGTGGGATTATCAAAAGCGGATATAACAGCCATGTAGATGAGCTTAGAGATATTAAACATAACGGCAAGTCATTAATATTAGAAATAGAAGAAAGAGAAAGAAAAGCAACTGGTATAAGCCAGCTAAAAATAGGCTATAACAAAGTATTTGGGTATTATTTTGAAGTTTCAAGAATAAATGCAGCAAAAATGCCTGCATATTTTGAAAGAAAACAGACTCTTGCAAACAACGAGCGTTTTATTACAGAAGAATTAAGAGAATTAGAAAATAAAATCCTAAATGCAGAAGAAAAGCTTGCAGATATTGAGTATTCCTTATTTCAGGATATAAGAAAATATGCTTCAAACAGGGCAGAAAATTTGAGACAGCTTGCAAAACTTATTGCAGAAATAGATACTATTGCTGCTTTTGCAAATATAAGCATAAAAAATAATTACAGCCGTCCAGAAATAGTAGAAAATGGTATAATTGATATAAAGGAGGGCAGACACCCTGTTGTAGAATATAAAAGTAAAAATGCTTTTGTGCCAAACGATTTTTATTTAGATAATGATGAAAACAGGCTTTTAATCATAACAGGTCCTAATATGAGCGGTAAAAGTACATATCTTCGTTCTAGTGCATTAATTGCTGTTATGGCACACTGTGGCTGTTTTGTTCCTGCAGATAAAGCAGAAATTCCACTGCTGGATAGAATATTTACAAGAGTTGGGGCTAGTGATAACCTTTCCCGTGGAGAATCTACTTTTATGGTTGAAATGGTAGAAACTGCTAATATTTTAAAAAATGCAACAAAAAATTCCCTGATTATACTTGATGAAATAGGCAGAGGCACTTCTACTTTTGATGGTATTTCTATTGCCTGGGCTGTGGCAGAACATATATTAAATAACATTGGGGCTAAAACATTATTTGCTACCCATTATTTTGAGCTTACAGAAATAGGCAGCAAAGGAAAGGGGGCTCAAAACTATACTGTAAGTGTGGAAGAATGGAATAATGAAGTAATATTTTTAAGAAAAGTTATAAAAGGAACAGCTGATAAAAGCTATGGCATATATGTAGGAAAAATGGCAGGACTTCCTGAAAGTGTTATACATAGAGCAAATGAAGTGCTTTCTGATTTAGAAAACCATGAAGATATTGCTCTTATACAGGAAAAAGAAAAACCTAAACAAAAGCAGAGATTTGTTCAGCCTATACTTGTTTTTGATGATTCTCACCCTGTAATAGATGAGCTTAAATCTATGGATATAAATAATATTACACCTATACAGGCTATGCAGATTTTATCTGATTTGAAGAAAAAAGCATCTCAATAAAAAAAGAAACTTACTAAGTAATATTTTTGATTTTTATCAAAATAAAGACATTATAAAAT
>CAMWVK010000298.1 GCA_947177675.1 uncultured Mucispirillum sp. | reverse complement strand
GTGTAATAAATCTTTTAACATTATCTATACTTTATAAAGAATTACACAGTCCATTTTTTGATGAATTAGAGCAGGATAGTTTTGAAAAGATTATATCTACATTAGTAAAAAAATCATCAACTGATTATCAAACAATAGAAAGGCTTTTAATAAGGGCAGTTAAAAAATATATTAGAGGAGCAGTATAATGAAAAAGTTATTAATTTTTTTACTGCTTGCAGTTTACGGCTGTTCAACAACTGCTTATATAGCTGTAATAAATGATAAAAACTCAAACCCAAATATACATGGTGATAATGTGCCAGTAACATTAAAACTGTATAAATTAAATGGTGTGGAAAGATTTCAGGAAGCATCTGTATTAGATTTAAACACAAGAGAAGATGCTGTTTTAGGTAAGGATAAAATAGATGTTGTGCGTATGCAGATAGCTCCAAATGATACAAAGGTTATGGCTGAAATCAAGAAAAAAGAAATAGGTTATATAGGTATTTTAGTGCTTTTTGCAACAATGCAGAATAAAAAATATAAATCTGCCGTAAGAAGTAAAGATATATCAGGCGATAATGTAACATTTACTATAACAAATCAAGGTGTATTTATAACAGGTAAAAAGAAAGGAAATATTAAAAAGGAGCTTATCAATGGCAAATAGTTTAAAAGTAGCATGGATAAATGGAATGAATATAGACAGAGTTCATTTTGAGCAGCAGGAAAGATATATAGAAAGAAATATAAACCAAAAAACAATAGATGTATTTGAAAACCATTACGGCATATTAGATATAGAGTTTTCCCATGAAATGTTATCTCAAGGTAAAATAGGCATTACAAGAGTATCAGGCATAAGCTCTGACGGCAGCATATTTAAAGCACCAGATGAAGATTTTCTGCCAGAGCCTATGGAGATAAAGGCAGGTGCCAGTGCAGGCTCTGTTATAGTTTTAAAAATACCTATAAGTGTTGATACTGTAGCTGATTTATCAATACAGAATTCCCTGCCTGATACAAAGTATATTGCAACGCACAGTATGGTTTCATCTAAAACATTTGATGACAGTAATTCAAGCCAGATAGGGCATATAGAAGATAATAAATTGTCATCATCTTATTCACAGGAAAAAATAAATGTTATTATGGCATCTGTCAGATTAAGTATAGGTTTTGCAGGCTCAAAGTCATCAAATGAAATAGAAATACCAGTATGCAGAATAAAAACTGTTGATTTGAATAGAAGTATTACTTTAGATGATAAATTTATACCAACATGCTTAGATATTGCCCGTCTACCTTTAATTGTAACATTTTTAGAAGAAATGATACATGCTGCGGCTCAGCATAGAGACATTTTAAGTCAGATATTTGCAGGTATAAACAAAGCATCTACAACTATAGATTTTGAAACATATATAGCACTTAATATTTTAAAGAAATGGAATATTTTATTTTCTCACTTAAAAAATAAAAGCAAGCTGCACCCAGAATATTTTTATGAAAAGCTTTTAGAGTTTCAGGCAGATTTATTAAGCCTTGATATTAACAGCCAATGTTATGAGTATATAAGGTATGACCATTTAGATATTTCTGCATCTATTATACCAGTAATAAACAATGTTAAGCTTTTATTTTCTCATATTGTCGCTCCAAAATATATACAGGCAGTTGTATCAGGAGATAATGGATTTTATACATGTTCATTTGATAATTCATCAATACTGCAGGACAGTATAATATATATGGCAGTAAAAGGCGACTGTCCTCTTGAAACTATACAGACATCTTTCAAACTGCAAAGCAAGGTGGGAACAAATGCCCATATTGCTAGTTTAGTATCATCACAGTTAAGTGGTTTAAATATAGAACAGCTTGTGATAGTGCCTTCTATTTTACCCCATTTAAATGATTATGTATATTTTAAAATAGATAAAACACATGAAATGTGGAAAGAATTTAAAAATGAAAGCAGTATTTCTGTATATATTACAAGCAGGATACCAAACCCTGATATAAAAATGTGGGCAGTAGGTGAATAATTATGAATGGTAATGAAGATAAAAAAGAAAATGCAGAAGCTGCTGCAGCAGGTAAAGACAGTAAAAAGGAATCAGAAGAAAAATCCGAAGATATAAAATATGATGGCAATTCTCATATAAAGGCAGATGCAGTAATACAGACATTAAGTTTTACAGGTCTTGAGGTAAATCCTGTTGTAAATTATTCTATGAGCCTGCTTTTACTTGCTAAAAGTCTATCAGAAAGTCATCATTATGCAGAAACAGAAATAAGTGAATTCAGAACTAATTTTATAAATAATATTTTATCAATATCTGCAAAACTTTCAACCCTTAATAGATATGATGAGCAGGATATTACAAGGTTTAGATACTGTTTGTGTGTGTTTATGGATGAAATGGTTATGAGAAACCAGTCATTTATGGACAGTATTTATTCAAGCAGTAGTTTATCAATCCGTTTTTTTAAAGAGCCTTCTGGAGGCAACAAGTTTTTTGGCATAATGGATAAATGGCTTGAAAATCCTGCAAAACACAGGGATATGCTTGAGTTTATATATGTATGTTTAATATTGGGCTATCAGGGTAAGTTTTCAGTAGAAGAAGAATGTGAGCAGAAGCTGTATTTATTAATGGAAAATATAGCTTCGGCAGTTGTACCAACATTAAATTCTGATGAAACAACAGCTTTTGAGCTTGCATATACGGATAATACAAAAGAAACATTTTGGAGCAGGTATAGCTATATACTGAAAAAATTAACGTTTGTTATTGTTCCTGTAATAATTATTTTACTTTTTTATTTTAGTAACTATTTTAT
>CAMWVK010000297.1 GCA_947177675.1 uncultured Mucispirillum sp. | reverse complement strand
ATTAATTCCTACACACAACGCTGGGGCATCGCCAAGTGGTAAGGCAGCGGGTTTTGGTCCCGCCATTCGGAGGTTCGAATCCTTCTGCCCCAGCCATTTTTTTACCTATTTTTCATATATTCAGGGTCTAAAAGTATGCATTCTAAAACAAATGTAAAAACATTAATCATTAAAATAGGAAGTTCTATATTATCAGGCAATGACCTTGGTCTTAATAGTGCTAGAATAGCATCATTGGTTTATCATATTGCAAAATTAAAACAAACTATTCCAAATATTGTAATAGTATCTTCTGGAGCTGTAGCATCAGGATTTAAGCTTCTTGGGTTTCCATCTCGTCCAAAGGATATTGTTGATAAACAGGCTTCAGCTGCTGTTGGTCAAGCACGCTTAATATGGACTTATGAACAGGCTTTTGCTCAGTATAATATTAATGTAGCACAAGTTCTGCTTACAAAAGATGATTTATCAAATAGAAAAAGATATCTCCATGCCCGCTCTGCATTAAAAAGGCTTTTAGAACTGGGTGTTATTCCAATAATTAATGAAAATGACACAATTATAGTTGATGAATTAAAATATATAGAGTCATTTGGAGATAATGACAATCTTGGTGCTTTAGTTGCTGGTATTGTTGATGGTGACTTACTGCTTATTTTATCAGATGTAGATGGGCTTTATACAGCAGACCCTTCAAAAGATAAAAATGCTAAAATAATACATAAAGTAGAATATATTAATGATGATATAATGGATAGTGCAGGGGGTAGTATATCTTCTGTTGGTACAGGTGGTATGAAGTCAAAAATACAGGCTGCAAAAAAAGCACTTGAAGCAGGTTGCGAAGTAGCTGTTATCAGAGGAATGGAACCTGAAAATATAGAAAAATTCTTTAAGGAAGATAATATAGGCACATATTTTTATCAGAGTGTTTCTTCTATTAAAAAACGAAAATTTTGGATAGGTTATGCAGCTATTCCAAAAGGTGCTGTTATGATAGATGATGGTGCTTGTAATGCACTTTTAAATAATAAATCACTTCTTGCAAAAGGTATAATTGATATTAATGGTAAATTTCAGGCAGGAGCTGTTGTATCTATAATAAATAATGATAAAGAGACAGCCAGAGGTAAAACAAGATATTCTTCTACTGATTTATTAAAAATTATGGGAAAAGCATCATCAGAGATATATGATATTTTAGGATATAAAATATCAGATGAAGTTATACACAAAGACGACTTGCTTTTAATTTAAATAAGGATAAATGATATGAATTTAATGGAACAGCTTACAAAAACAAAAAAAGCAGCTTATACACTTGCTGTATCAGCAGCACCAGAAAGACAGGCAGTATTGTCAAATATAGCTTCACTGCTTAATGAAAGACGAGAAGAAATAAAAAAAATTAATAAGATAGATATTAATAATGCAGAAGATATGGAATTAAGCTCTGCAATGATAGACAGGCTTAAACTAACTGATAAAGAAATAGACAGCATGATAAAAGCTGTTAATGAAATATCTATGCAGAAAGAAGTAATAGGGGAAATAGTAACTGGTTATACACGCCCTAATGGTTTAAAAATACGAAAAGTTAGAGTGCCGCTTGGTATTGCTGGTATTATTTATGAGTCACGCCCTAATGTTACTATTGACAGTGCAGCCTTGTGTATAAAATCTGGCAATGGTGCAGTATTAAGAGGTGGCAGGGAAGCAATAAATTCTAATAAAATACTTGCTGAAATTATTTCAGATTCACTTGAAAAAGCTGGATTTTCTAAAGATATTATCTATTTTGTTAAAGAAACTGATAGAAATATTATAAAAGATATGGCTCAGGCTAAAGGATTAATTGATGTAATTATCCCACGAGGCGGAGAAGGGCTTATTAATTTTGTGGTAGATAATGCCCGTATTCCAGTTATCATGCATAATAAAGGTGTATGCCATGTATTTATTGACGAAAGTGCAGAATACCAGCAGGCTTTATCTATTGCATTTAATGCAAAAGTTCAGCGTCCTAGTGCCTGCAATGCTATGGAAACACTACTTGTTCATAAAAATATTGCAGAAAAAATGCTGCCTGATATAGCAGAAATGTTTCAAGATGTAGATGTGGATTTAAGGGGATGTCCTGAAACATTAAAATATGTAGACTGCAGACCAGCTATTGAAGAAGATTACTATACAGAATATCATGATATGATACTTTCTATAAAAGTAGTTGAAAATATTCATGAAGCTGTTAATCATATAAATAAATATGGTTCAGGTCACAGCGACACAATAGTTACTACAAACTATAATAATGCAGAAAAGTTTTTAAATGAAGTAGATTCTGCTGCTGTATATGTTAATGCATCTACAAGATTTACTGATGGAGGTGAATTTGGTCTTGGTGCAGAAATCGGTATAAGCACACAAAAACTTCATGTAAGAGGTCCTATGGGTGCAGAAGATTTAACTACTACTAAGTATTTAATATATGGCAGTGGACAGTTGCGTGGATAATGGATATTTGTATTTTTGGTGGAGCTTTTGACCCTGTTCATAATGGACATATTGCAATAGCTTTATCAGCTGTTAAAAAATTTCATTTTGATAAGCTGCTTTTTATGGTATCAAAAGAGCCGCCTCATAAATCAAGCCATACTGCATCTTTTATACACAGGTTTAATATGGTTAATCTTGCATTAAATGGGCTTGATGATAAGTTTGGCATTACAGATGTAGAAGCAAAATTAAATGATTTATCATATACTTACAATTCATTATCTGCTTTAAAAGAGATATATTTTAATGACAATATATATTTTTTAGTAGGCAGTGATATATTTGCAA
>CAMWVK010000296.1 GCA_947177675.1 uncultured Mucispirillum sp. | reverse complement strand
AAGCAATGTTAAAAAAGAAACAGGAAGAAACAAATATTATAAATCAATTTAACAAAGAGCATAATAGTAAAATGTTTTTATATAAGCATATTGATTATAAAGAGAAAGAATATGAATTTAAAGGCTTTATGAAACACGATAACACATATTTCATAGTGGTGAAAAGTTTAGTAAGCAATACTTTTTATATAAAAGAGCCAAATAAAGATGATTATAAAAAAGCAAAAGGTTTAGAAAAAGGCAGCAGTATTTCATTTGATAAACATATTCCGAATAACAATTTAATTTTGGATGCCTTTTTGGAGAAAAAAGAACAAACAAAATTAAAATATGAACCACTGCAAAATAATATAGATATTGAAAAACTAAATTTTCAAGGTGTTAGAAAATACCAAAATAAAATTATTTATCTTTATGAAGATAAAAATCACAACAGGATATATACAAAAATTGCTACTAAAAACGATTTAGAGCAATATAGAAAACAGAAAAATACAAAAGAACAAAAACATAAAGAAAAACAATCTGGATTAACTATATAATAAACAAATATATTTATTGGAGATTGACATGAGGAACAACAGGCTAAAAGAAAAGGTAATAATGCTTACTATACTTGGTACATTTTTCATAATATACTTGCAGGCTGTAACATTATTTACTGCCAAATCATATGGTTTAAGTGGCTTTTATCCTTTTTATTATTCTATAATTTGGACAGTAAAAGCATATCAAACAGATATGATAATATTTAATAACTTAATAAAAGCATATACAACTTTTTTAATAATATTGCTTATAGGATTATTAGTAATTGCAAGATATAGATACAGTGCAAAAAACAAGCAAAAATTAAATGACACCCTGCATGGTTCAGCTAGATGGGCTGGATTTGATGACATTAAAAAATGGGCTTACTATCCAGCGAAGGAGTAGTGGTTGGAGCTTTTGAAAATAAAAGATTATTTGGAAAGAATAAAAAACATTATCTAATACATAATGGAGCAGAGCATATATTAACTTATGCACCTACTAGGAGCGGTAAAGGTGTAGGCTTAATTGTTCCCACATTAACTACTTGGAAACACTCTGTAATAGCCACTGATATTAAAGGTGAACTATGGAGTATGACAGCTGGTTATCGTCAAAAATATTTAAATAATATTGTTATGAAATTTGAGCCAGCCTCAAAAAATTCTGTTAAATGGAATCCATTTGATGAAATAAGAATTGATACTGATGATGAAACAGCAGATGCTCAATCATTAGCTTTATTAATAGTAGACCCGCAGGGTAAAGGACTTGAAGACCACTGGGTAAAATCAGCTTACTCTCTTATTACTGGTTGTATATTATATTTATTAGAAAAACGGAAAAAAGATAATGGAGAAGCATCTTTATCAGCATTAGATAGATTAATATCTGATACAACACGCCCTCTTACAGAGTTATGGGAAGATATGAAAAATGCAGATAGTTTAATTGCTAAACAAGTTGGGCAAGATATGCTTGATAAACCAGAAAATGAGGGAGGCTCTATTGTATCTACTGCTAAAACAGAATTATCATTATACAGAGACCCAGTTGTAGCAACAAACACTTCATTTTCTAATTTTAAAGTAAAAGACTTAATGAATAACGATAAACCCGTAACCTTATATATCGTGGTGCAGCCAAAAGATATACAAAGAATTACACCTATATTTAGATTATTAATTAATATGATAATCAGAGTTAATGTATCTGACTTTACTTTCCAACAAAGTAAACCAAAAAAGCTAAAAGCTCACCAAAAATTTATAAGAAAGATACAAGGTAAACCTACAGAAGAATTTGCAAGTATCAGTGGAAGAGGTAATTATAAGCACAGGCTTTTAATGATGTTAGATGAGTTCCCATCACTTGGCAAAATGGATGTTGTGCAGACAGCTCTTGCATATTGTGCTGGCTATGGTATCAAATGCTATTTAATAACTCAAGATTTAGCACAATTGCAGGAAAAATATGGTAAAAATGAGGCAATTACTTCTAACTGTCATATACAAAATGCTTATGCACCAAATAAAATAGAAACAGCTGAATATTTGTCAAAACAGACAGGAGAAGCAACTGTTATAGAGGAATATATTAATGAATCTGATAGTGGTTTTTTAGGAAGAAAATCATATAGTAAAAATATTCAATATACAAAACGGTCATTACTTACACCTGATGAATGTCTACGATTAAAGGGAGCTGAAAAAGATGGCAATTTAATAAAGAAAGCTGGTGAAATGCTAATTTTTGTGGCAGGTTTTCCAGCAATTAAAGGAATACAACCTTTATATTTTCAAGAGCCAGTATGGCAGGCAAGAGCATCAATACTTCCACCAGAAAAAAGCGATGTAATATATGATGATGAATATAATATTACAGAAAATATAGAAGAAAATAATGAGTTAAAAGGAATTGAAATATGAAAAAATTAATTTATTTTTCTACAATATCATTATTCTTATGCTTAATATTTGGGATATATGGACATTATAAATTTGAAATAAATAATACAGAAAGCCTGCCACTTGGCTTATACTATATCAATGAAGATACAAATATCAAAAGAAATGATATAGTTGTATTTTGTCCGACTTATAATGACTTTTTAAAATTTGCAGAAAAGCAAGGCTACTGGCATAACCTTACTCTTGCTTGTGATAACACAACACCAAAATATATGAAAAAAGTTGTGGGCATACCTAATGATGAGATAATTATTAATTTATCTGGTGTTTATGTAAATAAAAATAAAATAAAACACAGTGAACCTAATCATCAAATTTTATCGGATAAAATTTTTAAAAATTATTCAAAGC
>CAMWVK010000295.1 GCA_947177675.1 uncultured Mucispirillum sp. | reverse complement strand
AAATGCAACTTGTGCCTTTGCAGCAAAAAAACCTGCAGTACCACTTATAATAAGCAGAAGCAGCATAAATATATTTTTAAATCTGCTTCGTCTTTTTACTTTTTGCTTTCCCTTCTTACTACTTCCATTGCTCCTCTTTCCTCTATTGCTCCTACTTTGAGTTTTTCCCATATCATCCACCGAACATTCATTTGCCAATAAAATTATATACATAATTGTATAGTATATAACAGCAAACATGTCCAACTCCTTCTCTGTATTAATGACTTTAAATTTTAATTTAACAGTATAACTCACTTCAATATAGTATAAACAAGATAAAGAATTATTGCAATAATTTTAGCTTTTTTTAATTTTTTCGTAATAAATTTGTAGTTTTATTGGATATTTACATTTTAATATGGTATAATGTCCAATGTAATATTTATTTTTGTGAACGGAGGGATTATTTTGGTAAAAAGTGCTGGAAAAAATAACTGGGCATTATTCTTATTGCTGCTTGCAGGCATAGTTATAGGCAGCTTTGCCGCAAAGATGACAGCAGGAATACCATATTTATCATGGCTTAGTTATGGACAAAACTTTGGTATTACATCACCACTAAAGTTAGACCTTGGTATTTTGGTTCTGACTTTTGCCATTACTATAAAAGTAACTCTGGGCAGCATAATTGGAATAATAATTGCTACGATAATCTACAAATTCATCTAAAGTATGTCCACATATTACCAAAAGGAATTTTGGGACATGCTCTAATACACTAAAAAATAAATTTGGGATATAATTATGATTAAATTTGTTGAACTGGAATGTCCTAACTGTGGCAGCAAACTTAATATGCTTAATGATAAAGAGGCAGTATGCAGCTACTGTGGTGCTGCCTTTCTTATTGACAGAGACATGCCGCAGCCTATTGTTAAGAATATTTATACAAACAATCTTCAATCAAAAAAAAGAGAAAACAAACCATTTATACTCTTTTTATTTGCCATGTTTATTTTTATTTCCCTGTCAGTTTTTTATATTACACAAAACATTAGCTCCAATTCCACAAATAATAATACTGATTCCGAAAATAATGATAATCTCTCTCTTTCAGATTACAATAAAAAATACGAAGACTCTAATTTTACATCTGAATTATTTAAAAAATTTGTCTCAGATGTTTATGGCAAATCTCCTGAATTTATTACAAAAGACGAACTTTCACATATCACATACCTTGGTATATATAAAACAAATGATATATATACAATAGATTACCGTCTAAATGATGGTACTTTACAGTCAGCAGAATTTACCTATGAGTTTCGAGTAACATTTGCTGATCTAAAAAACTTTACAGGACTTAAAACTCTTTTATTAACTGGATATAAGCTTTCTGAAGGTGACATAGATGGAGTTAAGGGCATTACTGTACTTAAAAGCATGAATTCTCCTGAAGAACTTTCAAAAATAATTGAAAAACCTAAAAAAATAAAAACTCTTCAATGCAATTTCTATGAAAATTCGGTAATAGGAATTAATATATTTAAAAATCTAAAAAATCTTACTATTGACAACTATAACTTAACTGATATCAACGCATTAAGTGCGCTTAAAAATCTTAAAGTGCTTGATATCAATGCAGATGCACTTTCTGACTGTTCTGTGCTTGGAACACTTCGCGGACTTAAACACCTTTCTATTAATGCACATAACATAAAAGACTTAAGCTTTGTAAAAAACCTTAAAAATCTTTCTGAATTTGAGCTTTATGACAGCAATATAATTGATATCAAATTCCTAGCAGATATATCAGGTATAAGAAAACTTGTGCTCTATGATAATAATAAAATCAAAAAATATGATACCATTACTTCATTAAATAATCTTAAAGAACTTACTATTTCAATAAATTCAAGTCAGACACCTCCCGACATAGGCAGACTATCAAATTTGAAAAAACTTGAGATAAGTGGTTTTGACAGCATAGCATTCCTAAAAAAGCTCCCAAAGCTTACATCTCTTAGCATATCAGGTAGCAGCTGCAGCGAATACAGTGTATTTTCGCTACTCAAAAATTTAGAAAAATTAAGCCTTAAAAATATATATGGTGATATTTATGACCTGAATTTCTTAAAAAATATGGAAAAATTAACTTCATTGAATATAAGTTCAATGTCTGTATATGGTAATGCAGAAGCCATATTTAACATCCCAAAACTTAACGAGCTTAATATAAATAACTGCAGTATGGGACTTGATTTTAATAATATCAGTAAAAATATGAACCTTAAAATAATTCATATGAATAATCTTAAAATAATTGAAAATATTCAAATATCATATGATGGCTTTTTTACAAATCTAAACTATGATAATGTAAACCTTGAAGACAATATATCATTTTTAGGTAATTTTCCAAACCTTACTGAACTTTATATACAAGGAAATGAACTTACAAATGTTAAATTTACATCAATGCTTAAGAAACTTACAAAACTGGATATAACAAATAATTATATCACTGATTTAAGACCTCTTAGTAGCTTAAAAGAGCTGTCTGTTGTATGGTGTGGTGAAAATTCAATATCTCAGGGACTTGACCTTAGTGAAAGAGTAACTGTAATAGAAAATTCAAAAACCTCATCAAAATTATGGGAACATTAGAATATACTAATAGCAGTTTTTTCGAATATTAGTGTATTTTAAAATAAATTTTTTTAATACGAAAGGAGAAATTTTATGGCTATTTCAAAAAAACTTGGAGAAGCTGATGTCTATGATGCTGTTACATATGTTCTTTTAGAAAATGGTTCTCTTAATACATCAGAAGTTAAAAAAAAGGTTCGTGAATTATTGGAACCAGAAGGT
>CAMWVK010000294.1 GCA_947177675.1 uncultured Mucispirillum sp. | reverse complement strand
ATATATTATATATGTTACATTATATATAATGAATTATATATATTATTTATTTTTAAAAGCAAAAATTTATTGAATATTATAAAATTATATTGATTTTTATATTATTTAATGATATGTTGTAATTAAGTTAAGTTAATTCATTATTCTTTTTGCAGAAAGTTAAATAGGCCACTGATTTAGTGGCTTATTTAATGTAAATATTAAACAAGAGGTTTTATGTGTGGAACAATGGTTTCTTTTTCTATTATAGGTAGTGATGAAAAAGAATACAAATGGATTGCAGCCAAATCAATAAAAGCAATTATCAAAAAGATTAAAAACCAGAGTAAACAAGATATAGTTATTTATGAGATAAAGCGAAATATTACTTATGAAGATTTTATTAAATTCATAGAAAAGATTTATAGAAAATGATATTAAGGAGGTCAAAGTTATGGCACTTTTTTTGAAACAGCAAAATGGAAAAATAAAACTACAGGGGATATAGTGACTGTAATAAACTCTAATCTTACTAATTCATTAAGTGGTTGCAGTATGTATATGTATCGTTCTTTGAAATCTGTCAATGATAACTGGTATGTTTCATATCAATCTGAATTTGAAAGAGAACACGAACCTGTATTTGATAATGAAGGTAGATAAAATGGGAGCTAAAATATTTACTTTTTTCATTTCCATATTTTTTCTGGAATAGTATTATTTATACTATTTCTATTAATTTTTTATCATGATATACCACAAAAAACTAAAAATATAAAAGAGTATGAAAAATATATAAATATCATTAATAATGATGGTTCAGTAACAATATGCACAAGAACAAGTATTGATTTATTCACCACTAATTGCTTAGACTCTATAACTATTGATAATGAAAAAAATTTAACAGAGTATATAAATCGTAAATATAATACTAACATTTTAAAAGAAGTAGAAGAATACAATAAAAAAGTGAAAGAATATCATACTAATACATCAAAAGGATAAAAGAGTATAAGTGGAGGTGTAAAATGAGTTCAGATACACAACTTCAAGATTTTAAGAATAAAAAGATAGAAGGTTATGCAAATACATGGTCAGCATTTGCTGAAGAACAGTATAGCGGAAAACGATATTTTTTACTGGAAAATGATGAATACGGTGATGAAACTTCATATTTATTTTATGATGTAGCATCAAATACAGTTATTGGAGAGACTCTAATAGGTTTTAGTGAACTGCCTTATTTTATTGATAAATGTATTTATATTACACATGCACCATTGGTATTTAAATAAATAATTTATTTTTGTATTATGAAAAAACATATACTCCTTTAAGATATTCAGGTGGAAAAATAATCTAGCAAAACAATTTGAAATTATATGTAAAATAAATAATATAAATATGTATATAGAGTCCTATGCTGGCGGATGTGGTGTAGGGCTTTATTTATTGGTCAATAAAATTATTAATAAGGTAGTTATAAATGATATTGATACTCTTATTTATTCTTTTTGGTATTCTGTATTAAAACATAATAAAAAATTTATAGATATGATATATAATACAGATATTACAATGGATAACTGGTATAGATATAAAGAAGTAATAAAGAATTATAGTGAATATGATAAATTTACTGTTGGATTTGCTACTTTTTTTATGAATAGAACAAATCGTTCTGGTATAATAAAAGCAGGTGTTATTGGTGGTAAAACACAAACAGGGAAATATAAATTAGATGCAAGATTTAATAAATCAGAGTTAGTTAATAAAATTTATAATATAGGCTTACTTAAAAATAATATAATTTTATATAATATAGATGCTGTTGATATAATGCAGAATATAGAGTATGATAAACATACTCTTATATATATTGACCCGCCTTATTATGATAAAGCTGACAGTCTTTATAATTATTATTATCAGAAAAATGAGCATAAACTAATATCTGAAGTGATATTAAAACTTAATAATTTATGGATACTTTCATATGATAATAATGAGTATATAAGAATGTTATACAGTAGTTGTAATCAAGTTGTATGTAGTCTGTATTACAGCACTTCTCATCAAAATCAAAATGAACTGTTTATTTATAATAATAACCTTTTAATACCAAACTAATATTTGTGTCTTAATTGTTATGCTCATTTGTATCTTTATTTTTATTTGCTAATATATTAAAAGCAGAATTAATAGTGTTTGCAGCATCTTTCATTCTCTGGTCTACAATATGTGCATAACGCTGAGTTGTTGTAATGTTCTTATGTGTCATCATTTTTTGCACTACATCTATTCCGATACCAGAGCTGACCGCAATTGTCCCAAAAGTATGTCTTATATCATGGAAACGAATATTAGGACGGATATTGGCAGCTGATTTAATCCTGCTCCATAATTTTTTTACATCATCTCGTTTACCACCTAATTTTGAAGGAAATACATAGGTCCCTGTTTTATCTAAAGATTGCAAAACATATACTGCATCAGCAGCAAGTATAATTGATTGATTTTTTCCGCCTTTTGTATCATATAAAGTTATTCTTTTATTTTCTAAATCCACATTATCCCAAATCAAATTAAACAGCTCTCCTCGTCTAAGACCTGTATATAGTGCAAATTTAATTAAAGCAACATCTCCATACCATTCTTTGCCGCTGTCAAGATATTTAAAAATTCTTTCTATTTCATCATCTAATAAATAAGCTATTCTTGTGTTATCAAATTTTTCTAACTTTAGTTTTTCTGCCGGATTAGTTACGCAGTTTCCCATATCTATATTAAAATTAAAAATTCTTTTAATGACTAATAAAATATGTTTAATAGATTGCGGTGCATATGGTTTGCCATTTAAACGCCCTTTTGTTTTAATATGTATAAT
>CAMWVK010000293.1 GCA_947177675.1 uncultured Mucispirillum sp. | reverse complement strand
ACATATAACTCATGATTATTCTGACCCTTTGAAAACTATCCATTTTAAAGTGGAAGGCACTCATGAATTTGCAGGGCTTTTATATATACCAAAAATGAAACCTTTTGATATTATATATAAAGAATATAAATCTGGTCCTATGCTTTATGTAAAAAGAGTGCAGATTATGGAGCACTGCGAAGAACTTTTCCCACCTTATTTAAGGTTTGTAAAAGGTGTTGTTGAATCAAATGATTTACCACTTAATATTTCAAGGGAAATTCTGCAGAATAATAAACTTATTGAAGTAATGCGTAAAAATATTACTAAAAGAGTGCTTGATGCCTTAGGTGATATGAAAAATAAAGAATATGATTCGTATGTATCATTCTATAAAGAATTTGGCAGAATATTAAAAGAAGGCCTGCATTTTGAATATGATAAAAAAGAAAATATTGCAGATTTAGTTTTGGCAGAATCTACTGCTACAGAAGACGGCAAATACACTACTTTTGCAGATTATATAAGCCGTATGAAAGAAGGACAGAACGATATTTATTATATCTTATCAGCATCAAGAGCAGAAGCAATGGCAAGTCCATATATGGAAGGCTTAACTAATAAAGGCTTTGAAGTGCTTATATTAACTGATGATATTGATGATATTGTTATATCAGCTCTTGGAGAATATAAAGGCAAACAGTTTAAATCAGTAGTAAAAGGCGATATTAACTTAACTGATGAAGAAAAAGCAGCAAAAGAAAAGAAAACTGAAGAATTAAGCTCTATTTTAGGCTTTATTAAAGAACAGTTAAAAGATAAAGTTGCAGATGTCTGCCTTTCAAGCAGGCTTACAGACAGCCCAGTGTGTTTAGTTCGCGGCGAAACAGATTTTGACCCACATATAGAGCAGATTATGAAAGCTATGGGGCAGGCTTATATGGCTGCAAAACGCACTATGGAAATAAATGCAGAACACCCATTATTTATTAAATTAAATGAAGTGTTTAATGCTGATAAAGAAAACCCAGTGTTAAAAGAATATGTAGATTTGCTTTATGATGAAGCTTTAATATTAGAAGGTGCAAAACCAGTTGATGCAGGACTCTTTGCAAAAAGAGTTGCATCCCTTATGTTAAAAGGTTTAGAATAATAAATCATGTAAATAATTTCAAAGCCTGCTTTATGCAGGCTTTTTTTATGTGCTGAATTGCTGTTATACTGTTATGAAATATAACTGTATGATAAATAAGGAATAATTAAAAATCATTACACTTTTTACAGGGAAAAAGTGCGAAATATTACTCTTTTTGCAAGGAAAAATAAAGTGAATACATTTATAATAAATTATATTCTTAATATAAAAATTAAGTATAGAATATGCGGTATAGAATGTTTATATTATTTTTCAGAGATAATATAAGTGAAATCTTTATTTTTACTAAATAAATTTTCAAGACCGCTGGTTAAGTTAATAGATATTTTATTGTCAATAATAATATATCTATCGTGGGTGGTATCATTAATGGGGTTGCAAGTAACACATATATAACCTTGTTGAGTAAATTTTGCTTTTGTTTCATCAAATGATAATTGCTGTCTTCCGTCTTTTAAAATAAATTCTATTTCTTTATTTAAATTATTTTCGTTAAACCAATTTATTAAATTATCAATTACATTTTCTTTATATAAAAATTTATCAATAATTGTAATTTGGTTTGCATTTTTCATTAAGCTTATAATATGTTTTTTTGCTTTATCTCTATTACTGCCGCTTTCAAATTTTTTTGCATAAATATGTGTTGCTTTATCTTTTATACAGATTTTATGGCAGTCTAATGTATTAAGTGAGCTTGCATTTTTTGTAAGTAATATTTTATATTTTGATTTTTCAAGCATTTCTTTATAGAAATCATCAGTATATAATTCAGAAGCAATATCAATATACTCACAATAGGGAATCTGAGTGCTTATTGCCTGTTGGAAAGCAATATCATCAGATAAAAATCTTTCTATCTGTTTATTAGTTATTAAAAATGGCTTAAAATGCTTAAATAAATTATGTATAATTTTTGGTTCATATTCCTGCTTATAATAAAATTTAAAAAATTCATTTAATAATGATTCTTCTAATACAATATAGCTCATATTTTACCTGTAAATTTTTAAATAATCAGAGAGTGTTGCATCAAAAAAACCAGTAGGAAATTTACGCTGATTATTTTCTTTATCAACAAATCTTCCTTTTTTATCTGTATATATTGCCTGAAATGGTTTATTTATTTCTTTATATTGAAATACTACTTTATCATAGTCTATTTTACTTTGGTTTACATTATAGCATAGTTTATATATTAAATGTTCGCAGTGAGTTTCAAGTATGACCTGCACACCAAGTTGTGCAATAAATGCAAAAAAGTCAGCTAATTTGCTTTGAGCTTTTGGGTGCAGGTGCACTTCTGGGTTTTCAATTATTACAGTATCACCAATTTTTGCAGTTAAGCAGGCAATAAGTATAGGAAATACCATACTTGTTCCAAAGCCAGTGTTTAGTGGGGAATATGCTTCCACATCGTGTGGTGCTTGATAGTATAATGATACTTTATCTGCCTGTCTATCTGCTTTTACAGTAGTCCCTAATATATATTTCATCCAATAAGCTGTTTGGCTTCTTAATGTCGTATTAATATCATTTTCATTATCGTTATTAATTGATAATTCAACTATATTGTCATGCTGTTTTATTGAATATATATAAGGGGCATATTCTCCACGAATTCCTAAATTATTATTAGTTGTAATATCATATTGTTTATCAGGACTTACTCTATCAGCGTGTAAAAAAGTATAATTTATATTTTTATTTTGGTTTTCTTGTATTACTCCATTATC
>CAMWVK010000292.1 GCA_947177675.1 uncultured Mucispirillum sp. | reverse complement strand
TGTTTCATAATTATAAATATAGTAGATTTTTGATATTGTATTAAAAAAGCTGCTTATATAACTTAATTTTTTAGGCAAGTTCAAAAAGATAGGATATTAACATACCAATTATAATAAATTAATATTCCAGTATGCTTATATCTACAATATTATCAATATTAATTTTTATATCATTGACAATAAGAAATCTGTTATAAGTATCTATTTTTTTTATACTGCCATATACTTTTACAAACCTGCCTCCGCTTTTTTTATCATCTTTTATAAAATATTTTACATATATCTTATGAACTGCATTAATATTATATAAAATACTCTGCAAAATATAATTAATTCTTTCCTTTTCTTCTTCATCAAGGCTGTTAAATGTTTCTGTAATCCTTTCTGTTTCTTTCACTGCATCATGATGACCAGGCAGAGCAGAAAATGGTGCAAACTGAGCAGCCCTGTTTAATATGTTCATAGGTGTATGTGTATTAGATATTCTGCGTGGCATATTTATAATATCGCCATAATATTTACAGCTGTCGTTATCCACTATGCTCTATGTCCCCCGATTTGATTATTTCTGTCTATTGTAGTAGCACCATCAAAAAGGTTCATACCTTTTAGGACTGCATTTTTTCCAAACCGCTTTTTAATATCAATTAAAGCTTTCTGTATATCTTTTTCTCGTAACCTGCTTTTATCATCTATTTTTACATCTTCTTCTAAAAAATCTAATATTGTTAATGGCTTATGGGATGCACAATATGTATTTTCTGGTATTACATGATTAAACACAACATTAAGCCTTCTAATCCATAAGTTTTTATCTGCAATGCTGTCATAAAGGGAAGAAATGGATGCAACTATATCTTTTGTAGATGATGTATAATTTTCTAAATTAATAGTGCCGTGAGCACTTTTTGGCTTTGTTCTCCCATAGCGGTCTATCTTTAATTCTCCATTATATTCTGGTAAATCATCTCTTGATAAATTTTCCACATCATAACTTACATTTAAGATTATCTGGTTTGTAACAAGCTCTTTTTCCACTAAATCAAGAGATAATATATCTGCCATTTCTTTTACTGCATTGCGTGCTTTTTCCCATGTATATGGGCTGTGCAATACCTGTGCTGTGCCTATACTTTTACTATCAGGTTTATATGCCTTAATATGAGCAATAGTGCATGGCTCATATCCCCAGGCATGGTCAATTAAAAGCTCTGCATTTATGCCAAAAAGTTTATAAAACAGTTCTTCATTATAAAATTTATTATTGCTAATAGAACATCTGGCAATATCTCCCATAGTATATATGCCGTATTTTTCAAGTTTGTCTGACATAGCAGTACCTACCCGCCAAAAATCAGTTATCGGCTTATGTGACCATAACTTATGACGGTAAAGCATTTCATCAAGATATGCTATACGGGCACCATCTTCATCTGGTATTATAAATTTTGCCATTATATCAAGTGCTGCTTTTGCAAGATATAAGTTTGTACCAATACCTGCTGTAGCTGTAATACCCGTTTTTTTATAAATATCCTGCACAATTATTTTTGCAAGGCTGTAAGGTGTCATATTATATACTTTTAAATAGCTTGTAATATCTATAAATACTTCATCTATGGAATAAACATGTATATCTTCAGGAGCAATATATTTTAAATATATTTCATAAACTAATGTGCTGTATTTTATATAATGAGCCATTCTTGGCGGTGCTGCTATAAAAGCAAGTGCCAAACTTGGGTTATGCTGTAACTCTGTAATATTATATGATTTACCAGCAAATCGCTTAAATGGCAAACGAGTAAGCCTTTCTTTATTAATATTTTTTACCTTCTGCATTACTTCAAAAAGACGAGGTCTGCCAGATATACCAAAAGATTTTAATGCTGGAGTTACTGCTAAGCATATTGTTTTTTCACTGCGAGATTTATCTGCCACTACAAGATTAGTAGTAATAGGGTTAAGCCCTAAATCAACACATTCTACAGAAGCATAAAAAGATTTTAAGTCTATACATAAATATATCCGTTCTGCCACAGCTTTCTCCAACAAATAAAATATAGAACAAATGTATTATATATAATTTTTAGAAAAAAGAAAAGCAGAAAATAAAATAAGATAAAAGTATTAATTTTATAAGAGATTTATATAAAAGGCTGCTTTTACTGGCAGCCTTGACCAATAGAAGAAATAATTACATTACCAAAATAACCTGAAAATGTATTATTTAATGCTGTATTAGTCCCATTGCCATTAAACTCACTTGCAACCATTTCTATTTCAAGATTATATGTGCCATCAGTTAGTCCTGCAGCATCTATCATACTTTTTGTAAGTATCACTTCCTGTTGTAATCTAGCATTGTATTTAAGATTTTCTGGTGAATCAATATCTATTGCTTTATCATTTAAATAAAGTCTTGCTCTGTCAAAACGAAGATAACTATCGCTAATAATACTATCTACATCAGAGCCATAATGTCCATTTGATTTAATAGTATATTTTATAACACCACTACCTTTAACAAAATCTATACATGCAGGTGAATATGGGTATGAATTTGTGTCATTAACTATGCTGTCAATCTTAACTGATGCTGTAGTCAAAGAAAAAACACCATTAACATAATCTGTGGACTCCTTTTCTAAAGCACATGACATAATAAAAACAGGTATAATTAGTACTGCTAAATATTTCATATTTTAACTCCTTGTAGTTTATTATGATAGCATAAAATAAAATTAGTTCGCAATAAAAATATGAATATATGGGGTTATAAAGATAAGGATACCTAATCATAAATATTAATTTTAAAGATATACCCGCCCTTTAAGCTGGGCGGGTATGTTTATTGAATACTCATATATTTTA
>CAMWVK010000291.1 GCA_947177675.1 uncultured Mucispirillum sp. | reverse complement strand
GCATAAAGACTCTATAATAATAACTACATCGTTGCAGATTTTAAAAAATTACATATTAAACTAACTATAATAAATGGGTGAAATATGAGATATAAATATATATTATTAAATATAGTTTTTGTTTTATTTTATTCATTTAATGTATTTGCATATAATGAGCAGGATATAGATTTATATAACCATTCAAATCAGCATGGAGTTATTTTTCATGCAGAAGATAAAAGAGCATATTATGATAATGTAACTTATGCTGTAATATACTCTGGTAAGTGTAAAAAAGACCAGTATAAGCTTATAAGAAATACTGCAAAAAAATTAAAAGAGAAAGAGCAGCCTTTCTGGGTATATAGATACTGTATTAGTGCAGAATATAAATATAATACCGACAGCATCATAAAAGCTTATAACAGCTACCGATTTGATTTGAATAAACGACTTCTTGAAAATAAATATTATAAAGTTATTGATAATATAGCATCATATCTGCCTGTAAACTTAAAAAAAGGCAGCAATTATCTTTACTATCTAGGTATGAGAAATAATATTATTGAATGGAGTGAAGATAATAATACAATGCACATAACACTTCCAATAATGTTCAGTGGTATAATAACAACAATGAGTGTAGAAAAAAATAACAGTATATTAGTAAAAGAAATATTTGTATATGACAGGCCAAAAGTGGAAGATGGTGGGGTGCCTAAGGTGGGGTATAAGGATTTATTCAGCAAATGACGGCTGTATCTTTTTAAATTATGCTGTGTTGGCTAAAAAATTAGTTCAGTCATTTACCGCTATGTAAACTCCTGTCACTAATTTTTTAGTCCGCCTTGTCTAATTTAAAAATCTTACTACTACAGTTATGTCATTCTGAGCAAAGCGAAGAATCTATTTTATTCTTATAATTTTAATACTGCGTTAAATTTAATTAATTATGTATATTTTAGATACTTCGCCTAAAGGGCTCAGTATGATATAAGTTTGTTATTTATTAATTATTTGCCCTGTTAAGACCTTGTCTATTCTAATATTAAGCCGTTTCATTTGTTTTACTATTTTCAAGAATATATATTTTACTGAATTAGTCCAATATTTTTCCAAGACTTAAAAGACATTACGGACAATTTATATTTTGCATTCTGTTATAAGTATATAACATTATTAAATAACAAGTGAGGCAGATATGGATAAAATATATATCAGCATTATATTTATACTTATAATAACTATCATATCACTTTCTATTTATATATTAATAAAAACTGGTATTTATACCAGCATAATTAAAGATTTACAGTCAGAAAACAAGCAGCTGCTTTCTCAAATAAGCAGTGCAGAAAGTTTGATTGATTTTCAAAATACTAAAATAAACAACTATGCCATTAATATGAAAAAAGCAGAAGAAAAGTATGTGCAGGATATAACTTATATTAATGAAAAATATAATACTCTGCATAAAAAATACAGAAATATAAATAATATAGAATGTTTAGATATGATACAGATAATAGATGAGAACCAAAGGAGATTTTTAAATGAAAGAGAAAATTAAACAATTTTTTATAAATTTATATAAAAAAGCAAAAGAAATTATTAAATCAACATCAGATGATTTCACAGCCATAGATATAGAAGATGGAAATGCAAGATATTCTTTAAACTGGTGGTTTATGAAATCACTAAAATGGCTTACTGCTGCCATTCTTGCCATTTTTACATTACTTTTATGGGGCTGCAGTGGCACTGTAATTACAAAATATTATCCAGTATCAGTGCCTGCTGCATGCAGTGTAGATGAGCCTTTAAAACCCGAATATAATGAAAATATAGTTATTACAAATTTAAATATATTAGCTTATGCAGAAAAGCTTAAATCAGCTTTAAAAGTATGTAAAAATGGAGGGTTAAATGATTGATAGAGCATTCAATCTGCCTGCAGAAATATGGCAGTGGCTTTGGCTTTTTATTGTATCATTTACAGGCGGAGTGGTTGGATTTATTACAAAAATCTCTCCAACATTAAAAGGCAGGTCATTTAGAGCAAAATTTTTAGCATTATGTATGGGTATGATTAACAGTATGTTTATAGCATACATAAGCTATGAAATATTAATGAGCCTTATTGATAAACAAGGGCTTGCAGTTGCTCTTGCTGGTATGGCAGCATTTACAGGAACAGATTTATTAATTATTATACAAAATAGAATAATAGAATTAATTAAAAGAAAAATAGATAATATATAGAAAAATAAAATGAATACATTAACTATAAAGTAATAACAAAAAATCAATCCTAGATTTTTTGTTTAGGCGGGCTTATAGAATAAATCCATTTAAGCCCTTGCTAAAAAAGCCACACCCTGTGGCTGTTAATATAAACAACAGAGGTAACGATTATGGGATTATCAAAGAAAAGTATGCAGAAATTAAATACATGTCATAGTGATTTAAAACGGCTTATTGAAGCTGTGGCAGATGATGAAAAATGTGCAGTAATATGTGGTTTTCGTGGCAGATATGAGCAGGAAAAAGCATATTATGATGGCAGAAGCAAAGCCAAATGGGGTGCAAGTAAGCATAATTTAAAACCTTCTCGTGCAGTAGATGTGGTGCCGCTGCCACTTGACTGGAATAATATCTCCAGTTTTGAAAAACTTGGCGAAAAAATTATGAAGAAAGCAGCTGAATTAGGTATAAAAATTAAATGGGGCAGAGATTTTAAAGGTTTAAAAGATTACCCACATTTTGAATTAAGTTAAAATATTTAATTATAGTATCGTTACCTTGTTTTTATTCAATAATTTTAAAAAAAGGTAACGATTTCTTCTTGACAACCCCCCCCCTTTCTCATTATTATAGCACAGTATCTATGTTCAATAG
>CAMWVK010000290.1 GCA_947177675.1 uncultured Mucispirillum sp. | reverse complement strand
TTGTAATACAGTGTGGATTTATCCAAAATAATTGGATAAGTTCACTATTTAAGATATTGTAAAATATTTTAAAAAAATATATAGTTATTTATATATTTAGTTGATTTTATTTTATTAATTTTATATGCTGTTTAATAAAGAATAATAATAAGGCGGTGTTATGAATTCAGATACGCTTATAAATGACCTTAGTGTTGTTAGAGAATATTTTTCTCATAACTTACGCACATCCACTGCTATGGTTGTTGCAACTGTAAGCCTTTTTAAATTTGGTCTTAGTGATGATACTGACAGTATGGCAGATATGATTGTAGAATCATCATATTTTCTTGATGTTTATGATAAAGGAATGGAAGTATTGTTTAACTATATATTAGGCAAACCAATACGCAATGATAAAGAAATTTTTGACCCTGTTAAAATTACAGGCAAAGTAATAGAAGATTTAAGAAGCACTATTAAAGAGCAGAATATTAATATTTCCTGCTTTTTTGAAGATATGAATACATGGGAAACTAACAGTTATGCAGCAAAAAATCTGCTGGAACTTATTTTATGCGAAGAAATTAGAAAATGCACTGCAGAAATGACCATTTCTTCAAGAGATAATATTTTATGTATTAAAAAAACAGAAGAAACTGAAAACCCAGAAATATATAAAATCTTTATTAGATTTTTTTCTGAATTTAATATAGAATTTACTTATACACTTAATACTCTTACACTGAGGTTTGCAAAATGAAAGTTTTAATTGCAGATGATGAACTTAGATTACGCAAAGTTATTGCTCTTTATATGTCTAAATGTGGTTATGAAATAATAGAAGCAGGAAATGGTGAAACAGCTATTGAGCTGGCAAAAGAAAATAAACCTGATGCAATAGTGCTGGATGTTATGATGCCCGGTATAACAGGAATTGAAGCAACTAAAAAAATCAGAGAACTGCCAGAATTTGCCAAAACCCCTATTATACTTTTAACTGCTAATGCCAGTGAAGATGATATTAAAGTAGGGCTTACTTCAGGTGCAAATAAATATATAACAAAACCATTTTCTCCTAAAGAACTTGTAGAATCAATAGATAGTTTTTTAAAATAATTAGTATATGGAATACACATGAATATACGCTTTATTGGAAGTGAAAACGGATTACTTACCTTTAAAAAACTATTGAATGGTAAAGCAAATGTTTCAAATGGAGCTGATGCAAAAGATGCTTTAATTTTTGAAATATCATCACTAGAAGTACTTTACAAAATACCAAAACGCAATTTTGGTGTGCCAGTATTTTTCTATCTGACTACTCCAAATAAAACTGTTATATCTAATATAAAAGAATACAGAATTTCTGGAATACTTTTTCCACCATTAAATGCCGATGCTATAATGTCTAAACTTGTTCGTTCTCAGACTCAGGATGCAGCAGTTAATGAAAGAGATTATGAAACACTCCGTATAAAAATTATTGCAAAAGCTGAAAATATTCCTACTCTGCCCGCTATTGCTCAAGAATTAATCAAATTAACACGCAATACTTCCCAAGCTGCAATAGGACAGGTTACTTCAAAAATAAAAATGGATCAGGGTATATCTTCTAAAGTAATTAAACTTGTAAACTCCCCATTTTATGGTGTCCGCAAAGAAATAGCATCTATAGACAGGGCAACTATGCTTTTAGGTTTCAGCTCTGTAAAAAATATTGCTCTTGCCATTTCTCTTGACCAGTATTACCAAAAACCATTTAATATGTATAAAACTACTGGACAGGCTATATGGCAGCATGCTTATAATGTTGCATTAATTTCTTCAGAAATAGGCAAACATTTACAGCAGGACTGTGATGCTTTATATATGGCAGGTCTAATGCATGATATAGGCAAGGTAGTAATGGTGGATTTTCTTGTTAAAGAAGTTGAATATGTGCAGGACGAAAGAGAACAGCTGGGATGCAGCCATGCAGAAATTGCAGCTGTTATTATGAATAAATGGTCTGTTGCTCCTGCAATTGTAGAAGCTGTTAAAACTCACCATGATGCAGGGTCGGAATTATATGGCAGAATTGTTGCTACTGCAAATAATATTGACCATGATAAAGAAAATACTGATGAATATATTTATCAGCTTAACTCAGAACACCCAATACAAGATATTGATACATTAAAAAACTCTATACAAACTATTTTAAGCGATAATACAGATGACAGTTAATGATAACAATATATTAGACTTGTTAAATGTTGTTTCTTCTGATACAACAGAAGACTTTATAAAGCAGATTAATAATCTTTTAACAAAATACTGTGTAAGCAGTTATCATATATGGGATGTAATAGGAAATATATGCGAACCATGCCAGTATATTAATACTGATATTTATGCTACTTTTGATATTTATGAGCTTGGATTTAAAGAAGATGAGATATTTTTAAAAAATATTAATCTTGATATATCATACTTTGATTATACATATCATATAGATTCTGCAATATTTTTCTCACATAATTCAAGAGTAACACATATTATTACTTTTGAAAACCCACTGCCTGAAAACTTAGAAGAAAAAGTTAAATTTCTTGCACCTTATTTTGGTAAACGCTCAGTAGAGCTTTTTTCAAAAGAAAGACAGATGGATTTATATATAGACTATCAAAAAAAAGTAGATTTTGTCAAACGGGCAAGTATAATTTTTATGGGACTTGAAATAGAAGAAGTTATTTCTATGTCTCTTTCGTTTTTTATGGATGTATTTTCTGCTGATGCAGTCTGTGCCATATATAACAATAAGTTTCATGGTATAGGTGTTAATGAGGAAGATTTAATAGACAATATTACTATATGCGATATACCTCTTAAAGATTATATTATAAATATTGATAAAACTATATA
>CAMWVK010000289.1 GCA_947177675.1 uncultured Mucispirillum sp. | reverse complement strand
TCTTATAATTGCTATGATAGGTAATTTTTGTAACAATATAAAGACAAATGATAATTATATAGATAATAAAACAGATAATTCATCAATACATTAAAAAGCAGTGTTTTAGCTGTTTATGTGAAAAGTCATTTAAAAGGAGTGAGTTATGAAAAAAGTTTTATTTATTATTTTAATGCTGGCTTTATTTAATACAGCTTATGCGGAATTTATTAAACCAGTAAATAATATTATATCAACAAAAGCTACACTGCAAGATGCAAAAAATAAAACAATGAAATTTGATGGTGAAGTCCATTTTCATTATAATAGTGTTTATTGGGCTGATTATGGGCAGGAAGTCGCTGAATTATATGATGATACTTATGGTGGGTTTTTCTTAATAATTGAATTTGTTGTTCAAGGTAAAAATGGCACATTTAAACAATATTATCATATTCCACAACAGGAAGTAAAAAAACTGCTTACAATGTCAACAAGTTTTAATAAAGATACATACATGCAGTTAGTGATACCTGTAACTGCTGTTATAGAAAAAGCTGGCAGTAAAGAACTTATAAACTTTTATGACCATCCATTTAAGGCATATACAAATAATGGTAAATTTATATTAGAATGGAAAAATGCAGCTCAAACTGGAGAAAAAGAGCAATTATTTTTTGACCAGGCAGTGTTGTTAAAAATTTGGCAGGTATTACTGCAAAATACAGTATATTAAAAAAGCAGGGTTTTAGCCCTGTTTTCATTTTACCCTGCTAAACAGCAGGGTTTTTTATTGCCCTTTTTTAGCTATACATCATTCTCACCTATTTTTCACAAGTATTTCTTAGAAACACTTATAAAAAATATTTCAAATCAACTATTTAAGTAAAATAATTTCTTTAAGTGCTTGCTGTATTTTCTTTTAATTATCTTACATATATTGCCCTTATAAAAGGTGATATATGAAACTTTCAAAAACAAGTATTCAGAAATTAGAAACATGTCATAGTGATTTAAAACGGCTTATTTATGCTGTAGCTAAAGAAGAAAAATGCACTGTTATATGCGGCTTTCGTGGCAGATATGAGCAGGAAAAAGCATATATGCAGGGCAAAAGTAAAGCCCGCTTTGGGCAGTCTAAGCATAATTTTAAGCCTTCGCTGGCGGTGGATGTAGTGCCACTGCCTTTAGATTGGAATGATATTCCAGCTTTTGAGCGTTTAGGTGAAAAAATTATGAAAAAAGCTGATGAATTAAACATAAAAATCAAATGGGGTAGAGATTTTACTAATCTTAAAGACTACCCACATTTTGAATTAGCAGATTAAGGGGGAGCGAAGCGACGCAAGGACTTTCCGACGAATAGGAAGGAATCAAAAGTCCTCAGCTGGAGAAATTCTTTGTTCCCTGCCCTAAATAATTTCTATTTCCGTCCTATTCGGTTGGGAAATTATTCAGGGCTATATCCCCCTTGATTGCAAAAATTTTTACTTCGTCCAGTAAAAATTTTCAAAGGGATAAAATTATGGGCAAAGCCCAGTAATTTTATAATAAAGCAAATAAAATATTAAAAGGAGTATAAATAATGCTTGTTTATAAAAACATTCAGAAAAAAGCAGATGGAAGTTATGTGTTAGAGAAAAATGGTATGTCGTATCATGTGCCAAATACTGGCGAGTTTGCAGAAGAATATGAGTTTATTAATAAATATGCAGAAGCATATCCAGAAGAAGTAACAGAATATCAAGAGCCTGTTGTTGAACAGGCACCAGTTGATGAACGCTTGATGCGTCTTGCTGCCCTTGAAAAAGAAAGTAATGAGCTTTCTCAAGATATTTTAGCAGAAATTGCAACTGATGAAGATAAAGCACGCTTTAAAGAAGTGCGCAGTGAAATTAAAGCAATAAAAGCAGAATTAGAAGCAGAAAAAACTGCTGCCACATTAGAAGAAATGCCAGCTGTGGCAGATAATGAGCAGGCTTAAAATGAATATTACATCACTTAGTAAATACTTAATACTGTTTCTTTTTACTGTATTATTAGTGCTTTCTATATTTTTAGCAATACAGTCAGCAGAGAATAAAGCCCTGCAAAAAGCTAATGCAGTATTAAAAGAGCAAATTGCATTAAGAGATACAGCAATTAATGAAATTGATAAAAATATTAAAAGCCTACAGCTGCAGGTAGCAGAAGCTGAGCAAATATGTAATGAGCGGTTAAAAGCAAGAAATGATGTGCTATTACTTTTAAAAAATAAAGATTCACCTGCGAGCATACAGCCTGCCGCCTCCTTAAATAAAGAGCAGGCAAATAACTGGAAGGGGCTTCAGTCGCCAGCCCCTTTCCAGCTTCCCCGCTTTCAAGGACAAGTTACGCAGAAGCGTGATTCTGCTTCACTTGAACAGGGTTTAAATATTGGGGGGATTATGGATTATGAAAAAAGTAATATTGTTATTGATAGTATTAATTCTTACTGGGTGCGCTACATCGCACAGTCAAGTAATAGTAAAAAATAGAATATGTAATGTGCCAGCTAGAGTGGAGTTGCAGGCATTAGATAACTCCACTCACCTGGCAAGTAATAAAAATGCTGCAATATTAATGCTGAATATTGCTGATTTGGTGGCGTATGTAAAGAGTTTAGAAGCTGCCATAAAATGTTATGAAAAGCAATAATCTTTTTTGCTTCATGCTGTGTTGTTTAAAAATTCCCTTAGTCAATTACATTATATGTAAACTACTTGCGGGAATTTTTAAGACGTCTTGACTGAAAAAAAAAATATTATTACTAACAAATAAAATAGGAGAAATATAAATGATTTTAATAAAATTTCTAATCTTTACAGCAATTATTTTAGGGATATTAGCTTTAATCTATAAATATTTTGATAAAATTAAAGCAGTATGTGCA
>CAMWVK010000288.1 GCA_947177675.1 uncultured Mucispirillum sp. | reverse complement strand
ATATATAGATAATTACTGCGATTATGAAATGTATAAAAAGGCTGACTGTTTAAAAGTAGGAAATTTTTTTAGCAGAAGAATATTTCAGGCAGTGGCTTTAATGTATGCCGATAAAATTAATTGATAAATTTATGGAAATATGTTATTAATTTTCTTATTATTTTAATTAGGAGTGCAAATGAGTATTACATTTTCAAAAATGAGTGGTAATGGTAATGATATTATTGTAATAGATAATAGAGATGGTAAATATACGCCATTATATAATAAAAATTTTATAGAAAAAGTTTGTGCAAGAGGTTTGTCTGTTGGTGCAGATGGTTTGATTTTTATAGAAAATTCTGATACTGCTGATTTTAAATGGCAGTTTTTTAATTCAGATGGTTCAGTTGCTGAAATGTGCGGCAATGGAGCAAGATGTGCTGCAAGATATGCTTTTCTTGAAAATATTGCAGGTATGAATATGGCATTTGAAACTCTTGCAGGCACTATAAAGGCAGAAATTATGGCAAATAGTGAAGTAAAAACAATGCTGACTGCACCCCATAGTTTAGAGCTTGATAAAAAAGTTACTGCATGTGGTCAAGAATATAATATTCATTCAGTTAATACTGGCGTTCCCCATGCTGTTGTGGTTTGTGATAATGTTTCAGAAACAGATGTATTTTCATTAGGCAGAGATATAAGATATAATAAAGATTTTGCAGTAAATGGCACAAATGTTAACTTTATAGAAGTAACAGGAGAAAATTCATTAAAAATAAGAACTTATGAAAGAGGGGTAGAAGGGGAAACGCTGGCATGTGGAACAGGCTGTGCAGCTTCTGCTTTAATTGCCATTAAAAAAGGACTTGTAAAAGGTCCTGTTCGCCTGTTAACATCTGGCGGTAAAACTCTTACAGTATATTATGATAATAACACTGTGTATCTTCAAGGAGAAGGACGCAGAGTATATATAGGAAATTTACAGGAAGAAGCATATAATTATTAAGCGGAGGATATTATGTTTCAAGGCAGTATAGTTGCACTTATTACACCATTTAAAAATAATGAAGTTGATGAAAAAGCATTAAGAGAACTTGTAGAGTTTCATATTGCAGAAGGCACTGATGCTATTGTTCCATGTGGCACAACTGGGGAATCTGCTACACTTTCCCATGAAGAACACTGCCGTGTTATAGAAATAGTTATTGAGCAGGCTAAAAAAAGAATACCTGTAATAGCAGGAGCAGGCTCAAACAGCACTAGAGAAGCAGTTTTTCTAACAGAACATGCTAAAAAATCAGGTGCAGATGCCGTGCTTTCTATTACTCCATACTATAATAAGCCTACACAGGCTGGTTTATATCAGCATTTTAAAACTATTGCTGAACAGGTGGATATACCTATAGTTTTATATAATGTGCCGAGCAGAACAGGAGTTAATATGCTGCCAGATACAGTTATCAACTTATCAAAGATAAAAAATATAATAGGTGTTAAAGAAGCCAGCGGCTCTCTTGACCAGGCAGGGGCTATATTGCAGCATACTGATGAAAGTTTTGATGTTATATCTGGAGAAGATTCTCTTACTTTTCCTATGATGGCAATGGGAGCAAAAGGCGTTATTTCTGTTGTTGCAAATGCAGCACCTAAAAAAATGTCTCAAATGTGTCATGCAGTGTTAAATAACGATATGCTGCTTGGTAGAAAAATTCACTATGAACTTATAGATTTATGCAAAGGTGTATTTTTTGAAACAAACCCTATACCTGCTAAAAAAGCAGCTTATATGATGGGACTTATAGAAAATGAAATACGACTGCCGCTTGTAGAAATGACTAAAGAAAATACTCAAAAGTTAAGATCCATTATGGAAAAACTTAATATTAAAATAGTTAGAGATTGATAAGGAGAAATATAAATGGCTGTAAAAATATGTATTATAGGTTCAGCAGGCAGAATGGGTAAAAATATTGCAGAAGCAGTATATAATAATGAAAATGCTGAGGCATCAGGTGCTGTTGATAGAAAAGGAAGCAAAGCTCTAGGTCAGAATTTATATGAAATGGCAGGCTGCGGTAAAGGCGGTCCAGTTATTTCTGATGATATATTAGAAAGTGCAAAAAATGCAGATGTGATAATAGATTTTACAGGAGCAGAACCTACATATAATAACCTGCCTTTATATGAAAAAGCAGGCAAACCTGTAGTTATTGGCAGCACAGGTTTTTCTGATGAGCAGAAAAAAGCAGTAGAAAAATTATCAGAAAAAGTGCCTGTTGTGCTTGCACCAAATATGAGTCTTGGTGTTAATGTGGCATTAGAATTAATAAAAGAAGCAGCAGAACTTTTAAAAGGTTATGATATAGAGCTTGTAGAAACTCACCATAATATGAAAAAAGATGCACCAAGCGGCACCGCTATGGCAATGGCAGAAGCTGCTGCAAAAGGTGCGGGATTAAATTTATCAGAACATGCAGTATATGCAAGGCATGGCATTATAGGTGAGCGTAAACCAAATGAAATAGGCATACAAACATTAAGGGGTGGTGATGTTGCTGGTGACCATACTGTATTTTTCTTTGGAAATGGAGAAAGAATAGAGATAACTCACAGAGCCCATTCAAGAAAAACATTTGCAGGTGGTGCAGTTACTGCAGCTTTATGGCTTGCTGGTAAGCCAAAGGGTATGTATAATATGAAGAATGTTTTAGGACTAGCTTAATCATTTATACTTAATACTTTTTTGGCAGCTGTTATGATAAGCGGCATAAAACTGCTCTATGGAAGCTGTTTTGATTATTTAGCTGTCTTTATCATATTATTATCATATTATTTATACTTAAAAGAATATATGTCTGTATTATTTATGTTATATATTTTTTGGCTCTTGGCTAGTATATATTTATGA
>CAMWVK010000287.1 GCA_947177675.1 uncultured Mucispirillum sp. | reverse complement strand
GTTGAAGAAAATAAATTATTACTTGATTTATAATATAATAAAAGATTTTTTTATTAAAAGTGTAACAAAAATATATTTTATTTATTGACTTTTTTATTGACATGTATTATTAATGAATATCCCCATACCATAGGGGGTAGGGAATGCAGGTGTTTATATGAAAGAGAAATATAATATTACAGGTATGACTTGTTCTGCATGTTCTGCTCATATTACAAAAGCAGTATCTAAACTTAATGGAGTGAAAAATGTTAATGTTAATCTACTTTCAAATAATATGGTGGTAGATTATGATGATACATTATCAAGCAGTGATATTATTTCAGCAGTAACAGAAGCAGGATATGGAGCAGAAATAGAAAATAATAAAGGAAATAGGAAAACATCTCAAAAACTTCCTTATGATACAGAGCTTGAAAATATGAGAAAAAGACTTATTATATCATTTATGTTTTTTATTCCTGTAATGTATATATCTATGGGCAGTATGGCAGGATTTCCACAGTTTTCTTTTTTTAAGTATTATGAAGGCAGCTTTAACTATGCTTTTACTCTTTTTTTGCTGACAATTCCTGTTTTAATAGTTAACAGAAAATTTTTTATTAATGGATTTAAAGCATTGATTAATAAGGCTCCTAATATGGACAGTCTTGTTGCTCTTGGTTCATCTGCAGCTTTAATATATGGTATATTTGCAATATATAGGATAGGTTATGGATATGCTTATCAAGAAGCATCAATAGTTATGAAATACAGTCATGATTTGTATTTTGAATCAGCTGTTACTATACTAACATTAATCACACTTGGAAAATATCTTGAAACAAAATCAAAAAGGAAAACTCGTGATGCTGTTGAAAAATTAATCAGCTTAACGCCAAAAACAGCTGTTGTAGAAAAAGATGGTAAAGAAGTTACTATTGCCTGTGATGATATACATGCTGGGGATATTATTATCGTAAAACCAGGTGGTATTATAGCCTGTGATGGTATAATTATTTCAGGCAGTGCATCTATTGATGAATCTGCAATTACTGGTGAAAGTATGCCTGTTGAGAAAAAGCAGGGAGATAAAGTAATAAGTGCAACTATAAATAAAACTGGTCATATAAAATTTAAAGCATTAAAAGTTGGCAGTGATACTACTTTATCTCAAATAATCTCTTTAGTAGAAGAAGCTGCAAACTCAAAAGCACCTATTTCTAAACTTGCTGATAGAATAAGTGGAATATTTGTTCCTGTGGTTATAATAATTGCCTTAATTTCTGGTATTTTCTGGCTTTATATGGGTGAAAGTTATGAGTTTGCATTGTCTATTGCAATATCTGTGTTAGTAATATCATGCCCATGTGCTTTAGGGCTTGCAACACCTGTTGCTATTATGGTAGGCACAGGTAAAGGGGCAGAAAATGGAATATTAATAAAATCTGCTGAAAGTCTTGAAATGGCACATAATATAAAGGCAGTTGCTCTTGATAAAACAGGCACTATTACAGAAGGTAAAATGAAAGTTATAAATATACAGTCATTTAAATACAGCCAAAATGAATTATTACAGCTTGCTTATTCTATGGAAATAAAATCAGAGCATCCTATTTCAAAAGCAGTTGTTAAAAAAGCAGAAGAATTAAACTGTAAATTATTAAATATTGATGATTTTATTTCTTATTCAGGTCTTGGCATCTCATGTATGATAAATAATTCTGTATATTATGCAGGCAATAGTAAGTTTTTATTAAATAAAAATATAGATATTAGTAAAATTTCAAATATGCTTTTACCAACTAAAGCTGCTGCACCTGTTTATATTGCAGAAAACAATGAAGTAATAGGTGTTATATATGTAGCAGATACTATTAAAGAATCAAGCATAGAGGCTGTAAAAGGCTTTAAAGAACAGGGTATAGATGTTTATATGCTTACAGGAGATAATCAAGAAACTGCAGAATACATTGCTCATCAGGCAGGTATTAATAATATATATGCAGGACTTTTACCACAGGATAAAGAAAAAATAATCAGAGAGCTGCAGGGTAAAGGGCTTAAAACTGCAATGGTAGGAGATGGCATAAATGATGCACCTGCATTAATGCGTTCTGATTTAGGAATAGCAATAGGAGCAGGAACTGATGTTGCATTAGAATCAGCAGATATTGTTTTAATTAAAAATAATCTGTTAGATGCATTGACTGCTGTAAAATTAAGCCATGCAACTATTAAAAATATTAAAACAAACTTATTCTGGGCTTTTTTTTATAATATTATAGGTATTCCAGTAGCTGCTGGTGTGTTTTATATGTCATTTGGTGTTACATTAAATCCAATGATAGCAGCTGCGGCTATGAGTTTTAGCTCAATATTTGTTGTAACTAACGCTTTAAAATTAAAATTTTTTAAAGCAGAAAAATATAATAAAGGAGATAAACTTATGAAAGTTATTGTGAATGTAAATGGAATGAACTGCAATCATTGTAAAATGACAGTTGAAAAAGCACTAAATACTGTAGATGGAGTAGTTTCTGCTGAAGTTAATTTAGAAGCAAAAAATGCATCTGTTACATTATCAAAAGAAGTTGCAGACAGTGATTTAATGAATGTTGTAAATGAAGCTGGCTTTGAAGCAGTTTCTGTGGAGAAAGCATAGATGAAAGCAGATAAAGCAGAAGTATTACCACTTTTAAAAACAGCAAAAGGTCATATAGAAGGTATTATTCGTATGGTAGAAGATGATAGATACTGTATGGATATATCAAACCAGATATTTGCTGTAGAAGCTCTTATGCATAAAACAAATAAGGTTGTTTTAAAAGCTCATTTATTATCATGTGTTTATGAAGCTGCAAAAAGTGGGGATGTAGATAAGAAAATAGATGAACTTGTTTCTCTGCTTAAT
>CAMWVK010000286.1 GCA_947177675.1 uncultured Mucispirillum sp. | reverse complement strand
CAGTAAAACCTGTTACAACTTTACAGCTTTATGAAAGACAGCCAGAAAAACTGCTTGATAAAGATGAACTTGAAGCAATATCCAGTATTAAGTTTTTAAACAGTTCTGAAGAATATTTAGCAGAAAAAGATAATGATAATTATATTATAGATATTGAGCCAGAAAGAGAAATAAAAGAGCATATAAAAGAAGAAACTGCACCTGCCGTCATGGAAGAAAAGGTAATAGAACATAAAGAGCCATTAATTAAGCAGGCTTACAGTGTGGAAAAAGGTGAAATAAAAGCAGCAGAAGATGAAGAAATAGAAATAAAGGAAATGGAAACAGCTAAAAAAGCATTTTTTACTTCCTATAATATACCACTCAGCATTTTAAAAGACCCTGTTAATAATGTGCATCTTGACAGCCCTGAAGAAATGAAAGCTCAAGGGGATATATTAACCCAAAAACTTTTAGATTTTGGTATATCTGGCATAGTGCGTGCAATACAGCCGGGACCTGTTGTTACCATGTTTGAGTTTGAGCCTGTAGCTGGAACAAGGGTTTCAAAAATTGCCTCTCTTGAGAGCGATTTAGCATTAAGTATGAGTGCATTGTCAATAAGGATAATTGCACCAATACCCGGCAAAAATGCGGTAGGTATAGAAATACCAAATAAAAACAGACAGTCAGTATCTATAAAAGAGTTATTGCAGACAAGCGAGTTCAAAAACAGTAAGTCGCCTCTTACTGTTGCATTAGGAAAAGATGTTATCGGCAAGCCTTATATGTCTGATATCCGTAAAATGCCTCATTTACTTGTGGCAGGAACAACAGGCAGTGGTAAATCTGTTGGTATTAACACTATGATTTGCTCTATATTATATAAATCTTCCCCTGATGAAGTAAAATTTATAATGATAGACCCAAAAATGGTAGAATTAAGTATATATGACGGGATACCGCACTTAATGGCACCAGTTGTAACAGATACAAGACTTGCAGCAAGTGTATTGAAAAATGTAGTTGCAGAAATGACTAGAAGATATACACTGCTTGCAGAGAAAAAAGTCCGAAATTTAGACGGCTACAATGAAATAATAAAAGATGATGAACAGGCAGAGAAAATGCCTTATTTAGTAGTTATAGTAGATGAATTTGCAGACTTAATGATGGTAGCAGGAAAAGATGTGGAAATGTCTATTGCCCGCATTGCTCAAATGGCAAGAGCAGTAGGAATACATTTAATAGTTGCAACCCAAAGACCTACTACAAATGTAATTACAGGGCTTATTAAAGCAAATATGCCAGCAAGGCTTTCATTTAAAGTATCCCAGAAAAATGATTCCCGTGTAATATTAGACCAGAATGGTGCAGATACACTTTTAGGTATGGGGGACAGCCTTTTTATACCACCCGGCACAAGTGATGCACTTCGCATACATGGTGCTTTTGTATCAGATGATGAAGTAAGGGATATTGTTAAATATCTTCATGAGCAGTTTGGCGAGCCTGAATATAATATGGCTATGGTGCAGGAAGTTGGTGAGGGCAGTGTAGCAGGCAGCGATGATGAAGATGAAGATGTGCTTTATCAGCAGGCAGTAGATGCGGTAATGGATAAAGGCACTGCATCAATATCTATGATACAAAGAATGTTTAAAATAGGCTATAACAGAGCAGCCCGTATTGTTGAAATGATGGAAGCTCGCGGAATATTAGAGCCAAGTGATGGCACTGCAAAACCAAGAAAAGTTATTAGAAGGTAATATATATGGCACATATTTCAGTTGATTTACCCAGCATAAGCCAGGCACAGAAGAAAAAGTTAATAGAACACATGCAGGACATATTATCAGAAATAGCAGAAATAGATAAACGAGAAATATCTGTATCTCTCCATGAACTGCCAAAGGAAAATATGAATGCGACTGATTGCAGTATAGAAGATAAAAAATCAGAAAAAAGCAAAGCCAAAAAATCAGCAGGGCAGGAAAAAGAAGTAAAGAAAAAATCATTTTTTAAAGAAATGTTTCCATAGTATAACTTCATGATGTGTTCTAATACTATATAAAGCATAGTGGGAATTTTAAAACATGGATAACCTTATTAATGATTACAGTAAAATTAAACAATGTTTTTATAAAAATGAATACTACTCTGTTAGAGATAATGGTGCTGTTTTTCGTCATGCAAAAGATAAGTCAAGACCAAGAAAGTATGATGAATATTGGACATTTGGTATAAAGAATAAACAAGGCTATATGTATATTGGCGAACATAGAGTTCATATAATTGTGGCAACCGCTTTCTATGGTGAAAATGATTCAAAAAAATATGTTGTTGACCATATAGATACAAATAGATGTAATAATAGAGTAGAAAATTTACGCTGGTTTACACGGATTGAAAATGTTTTCAATAACCCTGTAACTTTAAAAAAGATAACTTATTTATGTGGTGGTGATATTCAGAAATTTTTAGATAATCCAAGCTGTCTCAAAGATATTACTGGAAATAATCAAGATGTATCGTGGATGAGAACAGTTTCAGCTGATGAGGCAAAAGCTGCATATAAAAGAATAATGCAGTTGAATAATAAGCCTATGCAAAAAATATCTGATGAGAAAAAAAGAAAGTCAGGCATTGGAGAATGGGTATTTAAGGGAAATAACTATAACCATAAGCCTATAAAATTGATAGGTAATTATTACAATTTTGACCAAGAACAGAAAGTAGACATTCTTAAGAAAGAAACTAAAAACTTTTTTGTAGATTCCTTAACCCCCAATGCCATCCAAAAAAACTGGACAACACCAACATATTTTCCATTGTGTCCTGATTTTAATATAGCTAATACATTAGACACATATTATATAAGACTTAGAAAAAATATTGTAATAAGCGAAAATTCTCATTCAATACACATTATTAAGGATTATAT
>CAMWVK010000285.1 GCA_947177675.1 uncultured Mucispirillum sp. | reverse complement strand
GCTAATATCTCTATCAATGGAGGATAATATGAAACTATATTCTTGGAACACACAAAAAATATCCATAAATGATAATGGAAAAATAAAAACAATATCACCATTTTTCTTAGTAAGTGATGATAAAGCATATCTTTTTGAAAACAGCAGTTATACTGATTTAGGCTCTATTTTTAATATTGATGAGTTAAAGGCAGTATCTGAAAATATAGAAATGGTTACAAATGATATAAAGGATATTATAGCGGAAAAAACAAATAATTTAGTAAATATGCAGGAAACTATTGAAAGCTCTTTAAATCAGCTGAAAACAGTATCAAAAACTATGCAGGAAATAGAAAAGTTAAAAGATGAATATATTCAAATTATTAATCAGGCAGTAAATATCAGAACTTCTATACAAGATGAAACAGATAAATATATGGAAAAGCTTTCACAGTTTCAAAAAGATACTGATACAAAAATAAAAGAAGCTGAGTTTTCTTTTAATAAAGCTCGTGTTAATATATCCGACCTTATGGAGCAGGCAGAAAATAAAGTAGCAGCAAAATATATGGCTGTTCGCTTAAATATGGATAACATTTATAATAAATATATTAATGCAGTATCTTCAAAAGCAGATGAAAGTAAAAAATATGCAGAAACAAGTAAAAAATGGGCTTGCTCTCCTTTAAATGTGCCAGTAGAAAATGGCTGTTATTCTGCACTTCATTATGCTGCCATAATCAAAAATCAGGGAACGACAAATGAATAATACAGCTTATATATCAGTAGAAGTGTCAAAAAACACACCAGAAAATAGAACAAGCCCTGTATATGTGCAGGAAAAAGGCAAACTTTCACTTAATGATATAATGTCTGAAAAGCCTGCTGATTTTAATGGGCAGATAGATATATCATGGCTCTCTGATGCTCTAAACAAAAAAGCCTGTGAAATAAAATATGCTCCATGGGATGCTTTTTATATGCCAAATGGATTATGGGTATCTTCTGCTTATGGCAGCAGCACTATTATTGCAGTATCAGCTGACGGAAAAATATGCTTATCCAATGATTATGGTGCAAACTGGAAAGAAAAGCATATAAATGATAACCTTACTGCCATATCTTACGGCAATGGTATATTTATACTTCTTTCTAATAACGGCAAATGCTTTAAAAGCACAGATAAAGGCGAGACATGGGAAGAAAGCATAATAGCAGAGGATAACTTTTCATGTATTACACATAACAATAATAAATTTATAGCAGGCACAGTATCAGGCAAAATATACATTTCAGAAGATTATGGCATAAGCTGGCAGAAAGTATGCGAATACAGCAGTATGCAGATTTCAAAAATATCATACTCTTTATCAAATATTATAATGGCAGTTGGAGTATCTGGCAGTCCCCTTTCAATATACAGCATAGATAATGGTATAACATGGAATGAAATAAATATGCCTTCATCATCATGGGTATCTTTAACTTATGGGCAGGGCAGATTTACAGCATGTGCTTATGATGGGGAAATAAGGCTTGCTTACTGTTTTGAGCAGGATATTATTGACAGAAAACCTGTATGGAAGAACATAATTTTAAGCTATAATGAACCATGGAAAGATATAAGTTTTGGAGCAAATATATATACTCTTGCTTCATCAACTGGCGTTACTCTTGCAAGCAGTGACGGTATAAGGTGGATAAAAACACCATGCCCTTATGGAGCATGGAATAATATTTTAAGAACAGATTACTTTTTTATGATATTTTCAGCAGCTGCTGAAGAAAACAGCTTAAATGTAATTCGCTCATCAAATGGCGGGCTTTCTGGGATTTCGTTTGCCAGTTTAAATGAAATAATACAAGGTGAAAATACAGATAAAGCAGTAAACCCGCAGTTGCTAAAAGATTATCTTGCATATAGAACTGGAAAAAATAAAACACAATACCCAATATACAGCGATGATTTGCTTATTGAATGCACTTCATTAGACACAAGGCAGATAAAAATAACTAATATAAACAGCGAAAGTTTAATAGATGATTATAACAGTATTAAAACAGCAGGAATATATATAATAGAAAAACAGTTACGGAACGGTCCTGATTTAGAAACTGGGTATATGCTTGTGCAAAAAGATTATAATAAAATACATCAGTTTATAAGCTCTGATTATTTATTTAATACAGGCTATATGCGTTATTTTAGTAATAATGTTTGGAGCAGCTGGCAGAAAAAACTTATAAATCAGAATAATATAGAATGCCTTGATTTATCAGATAATAATATATCCGTATCAGGAAACTCATCATATTCTGATATTACAAATATTATTGCAGAAGAAAATGGCAGTATTAAAAAAATCAGTAAAGAAGAAGTGGATAAAACTATTAATAATAAAGTAACTGATATATTAAACCTTATGGCAGGCAGCACTGTTTACTGGAACAAAATGGCAGATTATAAATTAGGTGCTTTCGTTTTGGGAAGTGATAATGCCATTTACTACTGCATAAGGGCAAACGGTTCATCTGCTCCACAAAACCCAGTATCTGAAAATTCATACTGGCTAAAAATTATAAACAGCAACGGCAAAATCAATGCAGATAATTTAAATGTGTCATTAGGTGCATTTGCCCTGCTTAATAATATTGCTCTTACTAATAGTGCTGTAACAGGAATCCTCCCCATTTCAAAAGGCGGCACAGGGAAGACAACAGCAAATGAAGCCTATGCAGCATTAGGGGGAAAAGCTCTTGGAAAGCTGGACAGTTTAGCCCTGACTGATTCCAAATTAACAGGAGCATTGCCTGTTACAAAAGGCGGCACAGGGCTGACTTATGGAGCATTAGGAAAAGCAAGTATAGCTCAAAAATTGGAACCATCACAACCTAATGGCACAAATTATAAATCAGGTGATGTAATATATAGATATTCTCTCGCACG
>CAMWVK010000284.1 GCA_947177675.1 uncultured Mucispirillum sp. | reverse complement strand
GAGAGAGAGAGATAAATAATTAGAAAGTAAGTTTGTAACACAGTATGACTGATTATATTTTATGGGTTGAGTGAATATGGATATAGGAAGTATTGTAGGTTTAGTTATTGCATGGGCATTAGTAATATGGTCATTGGTAATTGGCGTTGGTATAGGACCGTATGTTGATTTTCCTTCTTTTTTAATTGTTGTGGGTGGTTCTATTGGTATTGTAATGTCGGCTAACCCTATTAATAAGCTTATTGTTGGTTTAAAGTCTGCATCTAAAGCATTTATTTATATTCCGCAGTCAGAGCAGAATCTTATTTCTCAACTGGTAGATTTTGCAGTTAAAGCTCGCCGTGATGGTATCTTATCTCTTGAATCAGAAGAAGAAAATATGAAAGATGAATTTCTTAGAAAAGGCATCCGTTTAGCAGTGGATGGCACAGAGCCAGAAGTTATTCGCACTGTATTAGAGATGGATTTTGAAAATATGATAAAAAGACACGAAACTAATATAGGTGTTGTTGCCTATTTCATAGACATTGCCCCTGCTATGGGGATGATTGGAACACTTATTGGACTTGTTGCCATGCTTTTAAATATGAGCGACCCTGCGGCGATTGGTCCTGCAATGGCGGTAGCTCTTATTACTACATTTTATGGTTCAATAATAGCGAATATGATAGCTACACCTATTGCTACTAAAATGAAAATCCGCTCTATTGAAGAACAGCATTTAAGAGAAATTATGCTGGCTGGCATTATGGCTATACAATCTGGTGATAACCCTCGTATTGTTGAGCAGAAGTTAAATGCGTATTTACCACCATCTCAGCGTAAATCTCAATTTGATTAATAAGAGGTAAGTTTTGGCTAATAAAAAATGCCCAGAATGTCCAAAAGGGGCTCCAAAATGGATGACAACATTTTCTGATATGACTACTCTGCTTTTAACATTTTTCGTTTTGCTTTTATCTATGGCGAATTTTGATAAAGTGAAATTGGAGCAGTCTTTTGGTATATTAGCTGGTTCTTCTGGTATTATGAGAAACCCCAGCACTACACCGCTCAGCCAGATGAATATTGTATCAAAACGCTCTATAAAAGATACAGTTTCTAAAACAGAAGAGCAGGTAGAAAGCAAGATTAAATCTATGATGCAGGCTCAAAATATGGAGAATATGGTATCAGTTGTGAAAACTGATAAAGGTTTAAGTGTCCGTATATTAGATTCTGCACTTTTTAAACCAGGAAGTTCTGAACTTCTGCCACAGGCAGGTCCAATACTTGATAAAATAATTAATATAGTAAAAGATTCTTCTTACTATATTAATATAGAAGGTCATACAGATGATACAGGCAGCCCTGATTTGAACTGGAAATTATCTTCTGACAGGGCATTATCTGTAATATCTTATTTTGTAAAATCTAATTTTAATCCTGTCCGTCTTTCTGCTTCAGGTTATGGGCAGTATCACCCAATACTTCCTAATATTACAGAGCAGAATAGAAGTATGAACAGGCGTGTTGAAATAAATATGGTAACACCAGAATTTGCAGAATCAGGTAAAAGTTCTTTTTAATATATGATTTGTTTTTGGAGGATATTATGGCAGAAGATAGTGAAAATACGGAACAGCAGACAAGAAAAAAATCATCTAAATTAAAGTTTATTATAATAGGATTAGTTGCGATACTGCTGCTTGTTGTTATATTAGTAGTTGTATATATGCTTGTTCTTGCACCAAAATCTGACACCACTGACCAGACTGCACAGCAAAATCCAGCAGTTCAGGCACCAGCTGCGGTTCCACTTGCACCTGCTGTTCAGCAGGCAGCCCCACCACCAGCACCAGCTATGGGAGGCGGAATGGATATGGGTATATCTAATGCAGAAATGGGGCAGATTTATCCTATCCCAACATTGAATGTTAATTTAGCAGACCCTACAGGTATAACATACCTTGCAATTACACTGGCATTAGAGTTTGACCCTAAAAATTCAGACCTTTATTCAGAAGTGGAAACAAAAATGCCTAGAATTACAGATATGATTATTACTACTCTTTCTTCAAAAGCATATGAAGAAATATCTACTTCTCAAGGTAAAGTAAATCTTAAAAATGAATTTTTAAGAAGAATAAATGCTATGCTTGCAAAGGGCAGATTATATAATGTATATATTACAGGTTTTACTGTTCAAAGGTAGTGTATAGGGTAAATATATGACTAGGGAAGAAATAAAAGAAATTTTTGGCGAAGTTCTTTTTAATGTTAGTGTTGAACTTGGCAGAAAAAAAGCAACTATTGGCGAAATGCTTAGGTGGGAAAGTGGCACAATTATCCGTATGAATAAAACTTCAGGTGAGCCGGTTGATTTTCTTGTTAATGAAAAACCCCTTGCTTATGGTGAGGTAATGGTACTTGATGAAAAATTTGGTATTCGTATAAGTGAAATATTAACAAAAGAACAGCTTGTTGAAAAATTTAAAGATGGGCTGTATGGTTAATAAGCTTTTATTTATTATACTTTTTACAATATTTGCATTTCAAGGTTATTGTGCTGAATTAAAAGCCAGTGTAGACGAAAAAAGGGCAGAATATGTTTTCACATTTCAAAAAGGATATTCTGCCTTTGAGCAGCTTTTAGATGAAACAAGCAATACTCTTATATTCACATTTGATACTTCTGAAAATATTATATTTGAAAAGCAGAATTATTTTGATATGCCTATTAAAAGTGCTTATCTTCTATCAAAAGATAAAAAGCGTTTTTTTATAAAATTTAAAAATGCACCAATAGAGCCTGTTGTTAATAAAACTAACAGGCAGATTTCTATTGTATTTCCATTACCGGAAAAAAAGCCAGAGCTTAATGCAGCAGCAGCTGTTCCTGCTGCAAACCCTTCTATGCCTTCAACATCAAGCTATGTGAAAATGATTTCTGG
>CAMWVK010000283.1 GCA_947177675.1 uncultured Mucispirillum sp. | reverse complement strand
ATATGGCTGATATCTTTTTTCTTTTCTTTTATTTCTTTTTCTAAATCCTGGCGTCCTTTAAAAATAATTTCTTCAGATTCCAGCTTTGCTTCTTTTATAATCTCTTCGCCTTCTTTTTTAGCTTTTGAAATTATATCTTCTGCTGTAGTGTTTAATTTTTTATTTTCTTCTTCTTTCATTTTTTTGGTAACTAAATACCCAAATACAAGACCTGCCAATACACAAACAAGCCCTACTATAATATAATAGCTCATTATGCCCTCCTGATAATAATACGATTTTCTGTAAATATTTCATCTACAGGTTCATCAAAACTTTCTGTTTCAATTTTGTCTATAACTTGAAATTCATAGGCAAAAGCTGATTTAATAATAGTATTTTCTTCTGCTAAATACCTGTCATAATAACCACCGCCATATCCTATGCGATTACACATTTTATCAAAGGCAACACCAGGAATACACATAATATCTGGCAGAATATCAAGCTTTTTACCTGCTGGTTCATAAATACCAAACTTACCAGCATTTAACTTGTCAAAGCCTTCAAACTGCTTAAATATCATATTTTTACCGCATACTACTGGTAAAAATATTTTTTTGCCTTCATCAAAAAGCCTTTCTATAAGCGACAGAGTATTTACCTCGTTTTCTATGGGATAATAGAATAAGAAAATGTTTAAAAAAGAGTATTTTTTATAAAAAGCATCAGTTATTTTTAATGATTTTACATTTAATTCATCACAAGAATAACTATTCCTTAACACTTTTATTTTATTACGAATATCTTGTTTATTCATAATCTTTAATATTATTCCATAGATTATGTAATCTTTCTTTAATCTTCTGCTCAAATCCAAAATTAGATGGATTATAGAACACAAGATTATCACTTATATAGCGTTGTTTAATAAAATTACCATAATCAAAAGGATACTTATATCCTTTTGGATTTTGCCTTATATTTTCTGGCACCACAGGGTCATGGTCTTTAAGATAATCCATAACCTGATGATACCCATTATAGCTTCTGTTACTTTTAGGGCATGAGGCAAGAAAAGTTACTGCATGGGCAAGTATAATATACCCTTCAGGTACTCCCACATTCATAAAAGAATTATAGCAGGCATTAACAAAAATCTGCCCATCTGGAAAAGCATTGCCTATATCTTCTGAAGCAGAAATCATTAATCTTCTAAATACTGTTTCAGGAGAAACCCCATTTTTTATTAATTTAAAACACCATAATAATGCAGCATCAGGGTCACTACCTCTGATACTTTTTATCATAGCAGATAAAATATCGTAAAACTCGTCATCTGAAAACTGGTTAACAGGCATAATACTTTCTATTTCTTTTGAAGAAAGATATAATGTATTACCCTGCCTGTTTCCTGTTAATGCTGATATTTCAAGAAGATTTAAAAACCTTCTGCAGTCGCCTTGAGCTAATGATATAATATGTTTTAATACACCATTTTCTACTACTTCAGAAACATTCTGCATTTTTTTAATATGTTCGCAGGCTGTAACATACTGCTTTTCAAAGGCTTCATCACTAATAGCTTTGAATTTAAACATAACACTTCTTGAACGCAAAGCAGGAACTAAATTGAAATACGGATTTTCGGCAGAAGCACCTATCAGTTTGATTTTTCTGTCATCTATTAATTTTAACAGAATATCTTGCTGAGATTTATTGTATCTATGAATTTCATCTATAAAAACTATTATGTTTTTTTCATATAAAGCCTGTTCAGCTAATCTTTTTAAATCAGCTGCACCACTAACAGCAGCATGGATCTTGTATACAGAGCAGTCCATTTGTCTCCCTGTCACTTCTGCCATACTTGTTTTGCCTGTACCTGGTGGACCAACAAACATAATAGAGTCAAAAGATGCGCTTTCTATTAACGATATTAACAATGTATCAGGGCTTGTTAAATGCTCCTGACCAACTATATCATCAAATGAATGCGGACGCATTGCATCAGCTAAATTCATTAAAAATTATCCGATAAATCTATAAAAATCCGTGTTTTAGTCAAACAACGAAATTATTTTTATTAACCCCCCGCATATGCCGTTCACAACTGACACTGTAGCCTGTTACAAACAGGCGCCGCTCTGTGCTGCTTTAGGCTTTCGGATACAAGTCCGACCTGCACACCACAACATGCATCGCGACAATTAATTAAAAAGTGTTGGCTCCAGAATGTCAAAAAGTTTTACAAACACCGCAGGGGATTATTTATTATCCACTTTTGTAATTAAATCATCAATCTTACTATCAATTTTTTCATAATAAGAGATAGTCTCTTTTAACTGCTTATTTTCAAGCAGTAATTTATAAGCAACACTCACGGCTGCTTTAGCATCAGACCTTAGTTGAGATTTTTTTAAAAATTCATCCATCATATCAGAAAGTTCATTTGCAATATCTTTATAATACTGTTCCTGCCCATCTGGTATATTAAGCAGCAAATGCTGACCTAATATTGTTAATTCAAAAGAACCCATATTCCCTCAAACTAAGACTCAAGCTTTACAAGCATATTTTCTATACGCTTTCTAACAATCTCTTTATTTTGCTTTAAAAGACTGTTTTCTGTTTCAATATTACCTATATGAATTAATAAACTATTATTCTTCTCAAGCAGTGTATCTCTCTCATGCTTAACAGTATTATATGCTGCAAGCAGCTTATCAAGCTTTTCTTCAAGAAAAAGTAATTTATCTTGTATCATCATAAATTAATTTTATCACTATTAAAGCAAAAAGTCAACTATGGTATCGCAAGAATTTTATGCGTTTGAGGAATTATTCTTGCTTCTATATTTTTACTATAATACATATTATACAAGTAATCAATATTATCTTTTGTGATTATGCTGTCAACAGGCTGAACAATAATATTTCTTATATTATATTTATTTAACTCCTGTGC
>CAMWVK010000282.1 GCA_947177675.1 uncultured Mucispirillum sp. | reverse complement strand
AAGTGATACTATACATAGGTATAGAAAAATAATTGATAATTTTCTTTTTTACCTATATGATATTACTATGAATAAAATAATATTACTTCTAATTTTATCTATTATACCAATAAACATTTCTGCACTTACTCTTGATGAAGCTACTCTTTACGGCTCTAGAATATTAGTCTGTAATAATTATGAAGTAAAATACTGGAAACTTATTCAGGCAGGGGACAGGAAAAACAACAGCTCTAAATATCTTATATATGATACATTAAAACATAAGTCATATTCTTTAAATGACTGCTCTCTTTATAAATGCAGTCCAGCACCTGATAGAATGTATAAATGTATTATGGGGGATAAATGATATGCACCTTCATTTAAGGCTGCCTTTCAGGCTGGACCCAAACACTTTCTCTGCTCTTAAGTCAAAAAATTTCACAATATTTCTTGCAGGTCAGTCTGCAGCTATGACAGGTGTATGGGTGCAGAAACTTGCAAATTCCTGGCTTGTTTACAGGCTTACAGAATCACCTTTAAAACTAGGGCTTATTGAGCTTTTAGCAAATGCCCCTATTTTTATAGTGGGACTTTTAGCTGGTGCATATCTTGACCAGCATGATAAAAGAAAAACTTTAATGCTTACTCAGTTTTTAACAATGCTGCATGCTGTAATTATGGCAGTGCTTGTTTTGACAAACACCGTCAACTATTATTTCATTATGGTTTTAAGTCTGTACCTTGGTATAGTTTCAGCAATAGATATGCCTGCAAGACAGTCATCTATTCTTTTAATGGTAGAAAGCAGGAAAACTTTAAAAAGTGCACTTGCTCTGCAGTCTATGACATTTAATTTATCAAGACTTATAGGACCATCTATTGCAGGATTTATTGTATATTATGCAGGGGAAGGGCTTTGTTTTTTACTTACTGCTGTGCTGTATCTTCCTGTGCTTTTTGTGCTTTACCACATAAAATTTAATGAAATGCCCCATGATAATAAAAAGCATAATATGATAAAAGATGTAGCAAACGGCTTAAAATATGTAAAAAACTTTTATGCTCTTAGGACTATGTTTATATTTTTAGCTGTGTTTGGTCTGTTCTCTTATTCTTATACTGTTATGTTTCCAATATTTGCAAAAGATATTTTACACGGAAATTCAAGACTTTTAGGGCTTTTAATGGGGCTTTTTGGGTTTGGTGCAATAATAGGTGCTTTCTCTGTTGCATCAATTATGCGGCTTGAAGCTATGCCAAAACCAGTAATTAAAGTAAGCCTTTTATATGCTTTAAGTTTAGCTGTATTTGCTATATCCCCATACCCCGCTCTTTCTATGATTGCTGTTATTCCTGCAGGTCTTGGGCTTGTGGCAACTTTTATTGCAGCAAACACACTTTTTCAGACTATATCAACAGTAGAAATGAGAAGCAGAGTTATAAGTATATATACTATTGTTAATTTAGGGCTTGGACCTATCGGATGCTTTTTAGCTGGCTCTATTACAGAACATATTCCACCACAGGCAACTATGCTTATATGGTGCTTTATAATGATGCTGGCTTCTTTTTATCTTTTTCTTAATATGAAAAAAGTAAATAAAGAAATATGCCCAATAATCAGAGATTTAGATAAAACTGTTTAGTTTTTATTATCACAAAAAAGGTTTATAACAGTTTCTTTTAGTGCTTTATCGTCCTGACCTTTTTTACGCATAAGGCTAAGCATCGTATAAATATTTTCATCACTGTTACTTGCTGCACTTCTGCTAGATATATAATCATTATACATTGATAATGCTTTATCACATGTTATGCTCTGCCATACTTCCTGCATATCTATATTTATCATTTCAGGCAGTTTTTCTTTTATAAAAGTATCTCTTGTTTCATGCAAAACAGCCCCTGCACTTTCTGTTACAGAATTTATTGTTTCTTCCATACCTTTTAAATCTTTTCCACTCGCTGCTTTTGATGCTTCATCTATCATTTCAGATGCAGTGCCAGATACATAACCTGCCAGCTCTTTCATGCTGATGTTTTCTTCTACAACTTTCTGATATATTATTCCCGCTAATACTGCAATAACTGCCGCTGTTAAAATTGTCCGCATATATCACCTTTAAAATTTTAACTATATCTATATTATTTTTATTTTTTTTGCAATATTTAATAATTGTAAAAAATACTTGACATCCCCCCCCCGTGATATAATCGCAAAGATTTTTAGATACGAGACTACTGATGTCGTATACATGGTTTATATATACTATATATAAAATTTATTTATCATGGAGGAACTTTATGAAATTTATTTACTATTTGCTGCTTGTGTTTATTTTAAGTGCAAATCTATGCTTTGCTCAGGATACTGCAATAGATACAACTGCAGATAATCAAACACCTGCTGCTAAAAATCATGAATTTTTAGTAACTGAACAAAATTCAGCAGAAAAAACTGCTGAAAAAATTACTGTAGAACAGCCTATGAGTTTAACACTGCTTTTAAATGGTTATTTTCCTATGAATAATCCAGATGAAAAAACTGGCTTTGGTGGTGGATTTAGGTATAAATACAGCTTTTTAAAATATTTTGCACTCGCAACAAGTTTGGAATATACATCTATTGGAGTAATTGAAAATCATTATATTGATGTAAAAGCTCACTTTTTAGTGCAGAGAAATCTGCCACTTGGCAAAAGCGGTTTTATTCCTTATGCAGGTATTGGACCATCTTTTAGAACCGATGTTTCAAGTGGCACTTCTGTAATGGGTTACTCTCTTACTGCTGGTACTCAGTATGTTTGGAAACACCTTGTAACAGGACTTGGCATTGATTATTCAAGCTTTCCGCAGTTTCAAGACAGCAGTAAAAACATTTATGCTACAGATATTAAAGTATTTTTTGAAATTGGTGCAAGATTTTAAGTATTTTATACATATAAAAGAAAATAAGCAAAGTATGAGGTCCTTTGATCTGAAAGATTCT
>CAMWVK010000281.1 GCA_947177675.1 uncultured Mucispirillum sp. | reverse complement strand
GTTTATTATTCTTCAATTGATTTTAGTAAGATTACATTGAAAGATAGAGACTATTTATATAATTTTATTCGTGAAATAAATCCAAATTTACCACATATACAAAGACTTGAAAAGGGCATTGTTGATGTTGTAAGTTTTGAGCTAAATAAAACTTATTTCAAAAAAAATGGGGAATAATGCTCCCCAACAGCCAAAATTATATTTCAATATTTTTTAGATTATGTTCATTATCATACTGATATACTATTTAAATAATTCTAATAATTCTGGATTTTCTAAAAATTCTTTTTTATCTCGTTTTTTCATTTCTTTTACATCATTAAGTGGTCGCCCTAATAAAGCTGCATATATGGCACAACAAATATTCCACTCTTTACTGTCTTCCTCTACAACGAAATATAGATTATTTTTATCACTACATTTTTTTAAAATTTGTTCTGCCTCTTGTGTTTTATTTTTCGCTAATCCACCAAATGCTCCTGGTGCTTTCCAATATTCCACTGTTTCTTTTGGGTCTTGAGCAAAAGCAGGCAATGCAAATGCTAATATAATTGTAATTAATAAGAAATTTCTAAACATTTAATAATCCTCCAATTTTCAATTAAATATTTATATTATACAGCCATATTTTTGTCAATGTATATTAGTTATTTTCTTTTGTATCATTAGGTTTATCATTACCACTGTTGTTATCGTTATTACCTATATCATTATCTGGTTTATCAATAGGCGGTCTATTTGCATTATAAGTTTTATCTTCGCCAGAATCATCACCATACATTTTACCGCCTAATACATTGCCAATCCGTCCAGCACCTCTACCAAGCCTGTATGATAAACCTGAACCACTCCGCTTTTGTTCATCATTATTTCCAAAATATGACTGCTTGTCATTATTCCAGTCTGTAAAAGTATTATTTTGGTCTAATGCTGAACTGGTTTTTGCTTTTTGTTCATCCATATAATCTTTTGCACCAGCTACAAAGTTTTTAGCACTATCAAGCCCAGCACCACCTATTTTGCTAACCATAGATGTAGCAGTGCTTAAAGCTACTGTAGCTGTTCCAAGTGCAGCAACAGCAGAAGCCATATTAATTGCTGACATATGACCCCAAGCACCAGAAACAAGAGCAGCTACTGCATCAGGGGCTTTATTCATTACCATATATAAAAGCAATGTAGTTGCTAATATTGCAATACTACTATTAAAAGTAATCTGCCCACCATCTATAATGCTAACCTGTTTATCTATCAGCTCTACACCAATACTTATTAAAAACATTAAAGTTAGTATTTTTAATCCCACAGCAAAGATGGCTTTAAAATAATTTATAACCCATTCCCTAGTCCATTGAGTAGCACCAAAAGCAAGCACAAAATATGCACCAAAGATTAGTATCCAAGCACTGGCTATTTCTACAATATAGTTGCCAAGTATTAAAATTAAAATAATAAATATTATAATAGCAATTGCATATAATGGGAGCGCAGCAATTTTTTCTGTTATATTCATACTTTTTGCTGCTTCCCACACGCTTTCCATAATTTTAAACCCAGCTGACAACACTTTATCTGCTGTATTTTGGCTATATCCATAACTTAATGCATCCTGCCCTAATTCAATAAAAGAATTTATTATTTTACTGGCAAAGTCTGTTCCATTCATAAGTATATAATAGAAGAAACCTGTAACAAATGAAAATCTTATAAGAAATCCAAGTATTCTATTAGTATCAATACCGCCTGCTGATTCTGTTACTATTAAGATAATATTTACAATTAAAGCTATTGTTGCCATAATCATAAACAAATTAGTTCCATATTCTTGAAGAATACTTGTCCACTCTGTTAAGTGCTCTCTTAATATATTTTGAATATCATTAATAAATAATTCATTATTCATATATTAGTCCCCAATTTTTTGTATTTGAAATTTTTTTATTTTTGGAGTAACCCATTCACTTTCACTTTGTGCGATACTCTTTAAACCTTCAGCTAGTTTATCTTCATTTAAACTAGCTAAATAGTCTTGAAAATTTCTCATATTTTCATTTAATGTAATCAATTCTTGTGTCATTTCTGACAAATATTGTGCTTGATAAGACTGTATTTCAAAATGTCCCTCTGCTTTTTGTGCTGCATTATTTAATTTTTTTAACCTATCATATCTAGTTTTATGTCTATCTTTCCAATCTGCTAAATCATTTTTTAGATTACTTGATATTTCAGTCATATATGTAACTCTTTCAATTCTTTGTTGTTCAAGTCTATCTAAATCTTCATCTGTGCAGCCACCAGCTTTAAAACAAGGTGAGCTTCTATACCAATTGATGTCATAATATTTTTTAAAATAATCATCTACGGCTTTTGGGTCGGAAAATTTTTCAAATCTCTTTTTTAATCTTTCAACATTTTCATCAAAATTTTGCACTTCGTTATAAACATAAAAATAAGGTGCAGCAGAATTTTTTACTAGAAGTTCAAACTCTTCTTTAATTAATTTATACTGTTTTATCTGCTCTGATACCATTTCAACAGCTTCAACAGAAGAAAGTATATTATGTGGCAGATTTGCCAAATCTTCTACTAGTGTAACCTGTGCATATGCTTTGCTGTAAAAGCATAATAAAATAATGAATAAAATAATCTTGTTCATATATCCTCCTGTATTTTATCCGATAAAATTATATGATATTAAATATTTTTAATAAAATTAAAATAATACAAACACTATTGAATATAGTAATATAAAATATTTATAGATACTGGCAGAGGTATACCTCTATACCATCCAAAACAGGAAAATCAAAGAAAGGAATTCATCAAAAATGGACAAACGTAACAACAAATTAGAACTATTAGGAAATGCGCCGGTCCCAAAGGCTCTTATGGCTCTTGGTATTCCGATTATGATTGGCATGTTGATTAATGCCCTTTATAATCTGGTAGATGCGTATTTTGTGGGAGGTCTGGGAGAAAGC
>CAMWVK010000280.1 GCA_947177675.1 uncultured Mucispirillum sp. | reverse complement strand
CATATAAATATACATTTCTTTACTTACAGGATGAACCCATATTTCTTTGATATAGGCTTTTACATTTTGCTGAGTTTGATAGCTTGAAATATTTTTTGAAGTAGTATCTGGTAGTTTTGTGCTGTTTGAAGATTTAGAAGAAACAAGCATTATTGAATTAACAAGCACTCCTTTTTGGCGGGCAATATCTTCTAATGCTCTTTTTGAAGCCAGCTCTTTTTGACCAGCATAACCGTTAATATGTGCAGCACAATAACCAACTCCGCCAATTACACCATTTTTAGAAGGGTTAGTAACCCATTCAGGAATTTGAGTATTAGATATAAAATCATTACTGATGTGTTTAGATGCACAGCTAGAAAAAAATATAAAAGAAAAAATGAAAAAGGCGGATAAAATCCGCCTGTAAATTTTAATAGCCATTTAACTGATTATTAGGTGTATTCATTACTTTTTCTATTTGCTCATCCATCTCTTTTAAAGCATTTTTAGCTTGAATTTGCTGCCATAATGCCTGTTCATTACGATAGCTTGATGTGATTTGAGCTTTAATATCTTCTTCCATCGCAGGAGCATCTGCTACAACAAGTATGAATAGTTCATTACATTCAGAAGATATCCATGTTTGTTTTGCTTTTGAGCCAGTTAATGTTTGGTTTGCTAACTGACGAGAAACATTAGCAGATACTTTATCTACTGTTTGAGCATCGCCAATACCAGTAGTTTGTGTAAAGTTTTTCACCATATTGCTTACTTTTAACTGCAATATACGAGCAATTTCATCTCTTCCGTTTGCCATTGCTTCAGTTCTTGCAAAAGAAAGTCCTGCATTACCAATTTGAGCACTGCCAACTGCAGAAAGACCGCCTTCAGCTCCGCCCATAATCACCCATGATGGTGCATCTTTGTAGCACTTATTATACTGAGCAGCTGAAACTGCTGTATTTTTTTTGCCGCAGCCAGCAACAGCTAATGCTGTTATTACTAAAACAATTAATAAAAATTTTTTCATATAATTCCTCCATATACTTAAATATAACTACTTATTTGTTATATTCAATGTTTATTTTCTGATAATAAGTTCATTATCACTTAGTTTTGTTACTTTATATTTGTTATCCTTTTCCAAAAAAACAGCTAAATAATATGCTTTATCAGGATAATCTACAACCAAAGATGAATCATCCTGTTCTTTTACCTGCAAAACGAAAGGGATATTTTTTAAGTCATTTTTTAATTGGCTTAAATCATCAATTGCAGTATTTGCTCCAGTTAAAACTATTCTTATTGATTTATAATTATCTCCAAGTATTTTTTCAGACACTTGAGATACAAGTTTTACTGCGGTATTATTTGCCATACTTTTATATATATTTAATGCTGCATTATTCAGTGTCGCTGCCTGTGACCTGCCTGAAAAAAAACCGCTGTTTAATATTTTTATTTTATCATTTTGTTTTTCAATAAGTTTCCAGTTAAGTTCACCAGTTACTAATTTAAATGAAACAGTGCCATAACCTGTATTATTTCCCATATCTATAATAGACAGAATACCAAGTAAAATGTTCCTGCAAACTTCATTTTTTATTAAATTATCTACACTTTTATATGTAGTATTATTAAATGCTGAATTAAAATTTGCTGCTGTAATTTGGCTGTAATCAACTAAATTAACATTAAAACCTTTTTCTTCCAGCTGATTTATAACAGCAGAACTAAATGGCTGGTCAAATAATAAGCTGTTACTTTCAGGCATACTTCCTGCAATCATTACACAAATTGTCGTATCGCTGGATAATCTATCAATAAGATTTTCTCCCTTTTCAGGTATAATATCCGCTTTAATTTTTATAATATATTTATTTTCTTTTACAGTTTCTTCTAATATATTATAAGATTTAATAGTTGCAGAAAGCTCTGTTTTTACAGCTTCATCTGCAAGCTCGGCATTATTAATAATAGTATCTATCTTTATTTTTGCAGGGCTTACTGTTTCTACGGCAGTCCATTTAGCTCTTGATAAAGCCATAGCTTTAGCTGATGCTTTATCATTATTTATAATTAATGCCTCTCCAATTGTTTCTATTTCAATAGCAAAAATAGTGCCAGCAGAAAAAATAAAAAGCAGTAATAAAAATATTTTAAACTTAATCACTTGATTTTGGTACCTCTAAGCCTAACTCTTTCATTACAACCTGTAAATCCTGCCATGCTTCACGCTTTTTAGATGGGTTGCGTAAAAGATATGCTGGGTGAAATGTAGGAAGAACTTTATATCCATAAAAATCCTGCCATGTACCACGCAGTTTACTGATCCCAAGCTTTATCTTACCTTCTGGCTGCAGTAAAAAATTAAGAGATATAGAACCAAGACACACAATAATTTCTGGATTAATTATTTGTATTTGACTTCTTAAATATCCAATACATGCCTGAGCTTCTTCTATTAATGGGTCACGGTTTTCAGGCGGTCTGCATTTTACAATGTTTGCAATATATACCTGTTGTCTTGAAAGCCCCATAGCATTAATCATTTTAGTTAAAAGCTGACCACTTCTGCCAACAAATGGAAGTCCTTGAGTATCTTCATCTGCTCCCGGTCCTTCCCCTATAAACATTAGTCTTGTGTCAGCACAGCCATCACCAAAAACAATATTTTTTCTAGTGGAAGCAAGACCACATTTATTACATTCAGCAAAACTTGCTTTTAATTTATCAAGCCTTTCCTGCTTTGATAAACTGCTGTCATTTGCTGCTGTATTTTCAGCTATATTGTTTTTTATTATATTATGGTCATTTTTTTCTTGTTTCATAATATCATCTACACCAAGTAAAGAAGATACTGGATTATTAAAAAATGAACTCATTAATACCACCTTTTACTATTCACTAATTAACAACTAAAAAATACAGAAATTTCTCATTATTATATCACTAAAAAAAATTTTATCTGTATTTTTTAAAAATATAAATAATCTGAATATCCTTTATAAACTACAGTCA
>CAMWVK010000279.1 GCA_947177675.1 uncultured Mucispirillum sp. | reverse complement strand
TTTAAATACAGCACAGATAAAGGCGAAAAAAATGAAGTTAATGCAAGAAAAGGAACAGAAATAGAAATAGATTTTGACAAAACATTTAAAGTAGAAATAGGTAATGCTGTTGCAGTATCAATGGAATATAACGGACAAGAATATTCTAACTTTGGTGGTAGAAATGCTGTGCGTATATTAAATTATGAAGCACAGGATGGCAAACTGGAATTAATTAGAAGATAATTATAAGGTTTATATATAATGTTAAAGACAGCAATTTTTATTAACGATTATTTACTACTGCTGGATTTTCTTGCCAAAATAGAAGAAGAATTTCCACTTTTAGAATACACCATATTTGGAGATAAAGAATTTGCATCATCATTAGAAGATAATGCAGAAGGTTGTGTAGAAACTGATTTATCTCTTTTAAAAGATGCAGAACTTTTAATTATGCTTGCAAAACCAATGAATAATGAAAAAGTTATTAAAAGTTTTGACGGCACAATCATAGATATTACTGGTTATGATTTTTCTCCAGATACAGAAGTATTTAAAGTATATGAGCCTGTTAGAAAAATTTTAAGAAATATTGCTGTGCCAATAGCTGATGTTTCTGTTGTATTATCTCTCCCAGTATGTATTTATGGCAGACAAGGGGTTGAGGATTTAATGCAGCAGACAAGAAGTATTTTTACTTTTGATGAAACTGAAAGTTTAGTTTTTCATAATAGAATAGCTTTTAATAAACATTTTAATTCTGTGACAGCAGGTCTTTTTGTAGGAAAAACTGTTGATGATTTTGCTGCTTCAGGTGGTGATATATCTATAAGAATTTCCCCATTATCTACAGTATTTGAAATGGATGTTTTTGCAAAAGATATGTTTGGATTAAAAGATGATGAAGGATATTTTCCAACAGAGAGTTTTTTTACTGCATCAGATGTTTCTGAACGCAGTGATATTACAGTAATACCAAGAAGAAATGGTCTTACTTTTGTTGGGGACTATGTTAGAGTATTAATAGAAGATATTATTAAACAAATGAAAGAGGTAATTTCATAATGAATCCAATTTATTTAGATAATATAGCTGGAACAAAGCCAGATGCACGAGTTGTTGAAGCAGTTATGCCTTATTTAACAGAAAAATATGGCAATCCAGCAGCTCATTTTTATCCACTGGGAAGGGAAAGTTATAGTGCATTAAATCAAGCTAGAAAACAAGTCGCAGATTTAATTGCTGCTGAAAAAACAGAAAGTATTATATTTACATCTAACGGCACAGAATCAAATAATATTGCAATAAAAGGTGTTATGGCTTTAAGTGGTCATAAAAAACATATTGTTATAAGTGAGATAGAGCACTATTCAATTCAAAATCCAGTGTTAAAGTTAACTAATTATGGTTATACTTTTACAAAACTATCTGTTGATAAAAACGGTAGAATTTCTCCAGAAAGTGTTGCAAATGCAATAAAAGATGATACTGCCCTTGTTGCTATTGCTCATGCAAATTCTGAAATAGGTGTTATTCAGGATATTGAAGCTATTGGCAGAATATGCAAAGAAAAAGGTGTCCATTTCCATATAGATGCAGTTGCGTCATGTGGTTTTATTGATATTGATGTTAAAAAAATGAATGCATCAACATTAACCATTGCGGCACAAAATTTTTATGGTATCAGAGGAGCTGCTGCTTTATATATTGCACCTGAAGTAAAACTTGCTTCACTTTTTGATGGTGGTTTTCAGGAAAAAGGCATTAGAAGCGGTAGTGAAAATGTGCCTGCAATAGTAGGGCTTGGAAAAGCATGCGAAATCGCTAAAAATGAAATGGCAGAATATGCTGCAAAACTTATAAAATTAAGAAATAAATTAATCAAAGGGTTAAAAGAGCAATATAATTTTCTGCACATTACTGGTGATATAGAAAACAGACTTCCATATCATGTAAGTTTTTGGGTAGAATATATTGAAGGAGAATCACTTTTAATGTGGTATGCTCAAAAAGGTGTATATTGTGCCAGTGGTTCAGCATGTTCATCTAATATATTAGCTGAAGATGAAGATGATTTACAGGCATCCCATGTATTAACAGCTGTTGGTGTGCCTACAGATATTTGTGCAGGCTCTATTACAATGAGTCTTTCTAAGTATATTGAAGAAGAAGATATTGACTATGTGTTAAAAATAAGTCCGGAGATTATTGATAAACTTTGTGCAATGAGTCCGGCATTTGACCCGTCAAAAATAAATAAATAAATAAGTATATAAAGGAGTATAAAAATGGCAGCAGGACCATATAGTGATACAGTTATGGATCACTTTACAAACCCAAGAAACATGGGTGAAATTGATGATGCAAATGGTGTTGGTGAAGTAGGTAATCCATCTTGCGGTGATGTAATGAAGTTATATTTAAAAGTAAACAGTGATGGTGTTATTGAAAACTCAACTTTTAAGACTTTTGGATGTGGAGCAGCCATTGCATCAAGCTCTATGACTACAGAGATGTTAAAAGGAGCAAAAGTAGAAGATGCATTAAAACTTACAAATCAGGCTATTGTTGATGCATTAGGTGGTTTGCCACCTGCAAAAATTCACTGTTCAGTTATGGCAGAAGAAGCAGTGGAAGCAGCTTTAAAAGATTATTATACAAAACAAGGTAAAGATGCATCAATTGTAGACAGTATGAAAGCTGAATTAAAAAAAGATGCTGAATAATTATATTAGGAGAAAAAAAATGGAATTAAAAGAAAAAGTTCAACAAGTATTGGATAAAGTTCGCCCAGGCTTACAGGCTGATGGTGGTGATGTAGAGCTTATCAGTATTGAAGATGGCATTGTAAAAGTTGCTTTAAGAGGTGCATGTGGCAGTTGTCCTTTCAGTCTTATGACTTTAAAACAAGGTATTGAGGCACGCATTAAAGAAGAAATTCCTGAAATTAAAGAAGTTGTTTCAGCATAATATAAGCAATTTTTAGATTTTAAATTTTATAAAAAAGCATACATTTTGAGATTAACCTCATTTT
>CAMWVK010000278.1 GCA_947177675.1 uncultured Mucispirillum sp. | reverse complement strand
ATTTATTTTTAGCAAACCGGATTCTTCTTCATAAAGAACTGATGGGTATTTATTAAACATTTTTTTATATATATCTGCAAAAATTATATTGAATTTTTCTATATTTTTTCTGAATGTATCAGCACAACTTCCATCCGTTTGGTATTTAGATAGCTCTGTATTATATCGTATAATTGTTTCTTCATAACTATTAAGCTGTTCTAATTCTTTTTCTCTTTTTCCAAGTTCAATATTTAGTAATGATAACTCTGATATAATATTATCTAAATTATCAAATAATTTTTGACTTATATACTGCTTGCTTAATATTGATAGCTCTTGTTCAAGATTTTCTTTTTCTTTAATTAATTCTAATAAAGTATTTTCCATATAAGTGAGTTCATGACTGATACCGATATTATGAAAGTTTACTAAATCTTCAAATGTTTTATCAATACCGGATGTTATACTTACTGCCTCGTTATATAAGCTGCTTAATAAATCCATATTGATATCCCTTACTCTACCTGATAATATTTTCATATTATCCCTGATACTGTTAATCATATAGTCTTTATTTACCAATTCATTTTTTACAAAACGATACTTACTCATAATTTGAGCATTCTCTATAATATCCTTGTCTATATGATGAATCAGCCTAATAGAGTTCTTTTGTTCTTCTAGTGAGGCTATCTGTTTTTTTAAAACTCCTATTTCCTGCTCTATTTGATTCCGTTTAAAACCTGCAAATGCTTTATTTTTATCTTTAAAAGATTCTAATTCAATGCTTATTTTTGTTCTAATACTTGCAGTATGAATATCAGGATAGCCAAATAAAAACCGTCTAATAAGTTGTTTTTGTATATTTTTGACATTTGTATGGTTAAAATCAAGCATATTTTTAACTTGATAATCTTCTAATCTTATAAATTTACTCATCAAATTTCTAAATGATGGCTGTGCATTATCAAAATTAAACAAAATTTTAGACATTTTTAAGTTAAATTCTTGTAATCCCAATACTTCACCATCTAAAATTATTGTATCTTTAATATACAATGGACGGATTATTTGATGGTCTTTCATATCTAACGAAACAATAACCTTATTGTCATCAATAAAATTTTTTATAACATTATCATAAGATTTATTATACTTATTTTTATATATTTTTTCAATATCCCTTGCACCAAAACACAAGTCTATAAGATATAGAAAGGTTGATTTACCTACAGTATTCCCATTTTTATTACCGTCATCTGTAATAATATTTAAACCCTGTTTAAACTCTACCTCACGGATTATTTCCAATGGAACTATATTGTATATATCACCATTAGTTTTTTTCATGATTAATTTTTTTAAAAACATTATTTACCTGCCAGACAAATAGTATTATCTTCCATACTTCTATATACGGCATTAATTAAATAAAGCCAATCAACAGCTAAAAAAAACATTTCTAACTCTACATGTTCAAGTTTTTTCTCTCTGATAATCTCTAAATAACTATCATATATATTTAGCAGGTTTAAGTTACCTTTTTCTTTTAAAATAAGTAAAATTATACCTCCAATATAGTACAAATTTTTTTCAGGCAGTGTTTCCTGTGAAATTATCATTGAACAGGCTCCTCAAATATTTTACATTTAATAAATAAATGAACCATTAACAGCTCCAATACATTAGAAAGCATTGAATCATTTATCTTATTGTATTCTAAAATACTATTTTTTGTTTTATACCATATATCAACAGATGAACTATTTTTATACTGGTTTTTTATTTCATAGTATTTACTTATTATTATATTGGTAGTGTTACACCAATATAGTGCAGTATCCGTGTTTTTTTCTAAACAATTTTTAGCCTGTTCTATCACATTTACATATAAAGCATGACTTTTTATCACAGGTTCAATATCAAATAAGTTATTAAAATTTATTTTAGATTTTATATCAGGTGGTTCGGTAATAAGTTCTTTACTATTCATGCTCACAGAATGACCAATTTTACTTATTACCTCTACAAAATGATTAATATGAATATCAGAATAGCTGTTAAAAATATTTACATCTCTGCCAGCTTCAATATTTTTATTATTATTACCTTTGTTGATAATTTTACCTGACATTAATATTCTTGCCCTGCATAGAAGTATTATTATTCCCGTTATTCACTATGCTATTTTTAGCTGATACTTTGTATATTCTAGTAACAAAAAATAAAGAAATAATACTAATGACAAGAGAAACAAGGCTCACATAAAAGCCTGCTTGTGTATAAAATTCTGACATATTTACCCTCACTTCTTATTATTTTAAACCATAATATTATTTTTTTCAAGCTTTTATATCCGTATCTTTGAAATCAATTTATTGTGGAGTAAATATCTTGAGATTAAAAAGCCGTCATACATATAGTAACCCTAAAAGCCATGGTATAGAAGAATTATCATTGATTTCAGAAATTTATTCATTACATGGTTTATATAGTATTGCAGAAATTAGGTTATAAGCAAAATTTTGGCAGTAGTGACCATCTTTATTATCTATAAATGTGCCTGATGCTTCCCAACCTGCCGCAGTCTGGTTAAATGTGCCTTTTAACTCATGACTTTGACCGTTAGGTCCTTGTATCCAAGTAGAGCCTTGATATTCTATACCATCTTTTCATATCACTAAATATCACTTCCTGCTTTAACGCTATTTTCCATACTTGCTGAACTTTGGTGGTCCATACTTAACCTGCTTGATGTGCCTGATAAGCATTATTTTGTATTTCTATAAAATACTTTTCCATCAGTAGTGATAAAAGACTTTTTATCTTTAAATAAATATTCAATTACCCCCTCTATATAGGATTCAACTATAATGTCATGCTTTATTGGTTCATTGATTATGTATTTTATTGTCAGTTTAGCAAATTTTTGTGTAATTCCATCTAACTCAAAATAAGCATCTTGAAAGCTTATTTCTTTTGTATTAATATCTCCGTATGCTTTATCAGATTGTCATCCTAGATTAGATTTATATTTTACATTAGCTTCATAA